>NZ_JBHIMK010000109.1:0-4968 GCF_042194085.1 Bartonella sp. MU70NMGDW | reverse complement strand
GTTTTTTCAGGAGTTACGAGTGGTTATCTGATTAGTTTTCCATTTGCTGCATTTTTTATTGGCTTTATGGTAGAATTATTTTGGCAGCGGTTAAATTTTATAATATTATTTGTGATAAATACTGTGGGTGGCATTGGGATAGTCTATTCTTTTGGAATACCATGGGTAGCGTATATGACACAGGTTCCTTTGCTGACAGTTTTAATAAGTTCATTAGGTTTTTTGGTTAGTGGTTTCTTGAAAGTGCTGATTGCATCCTTTGTAGCGTTGACCATTAAAAAAACCGTTCCTCTCATTCATTCGGAAAAAGGGGCAATTTTGTACTGAAGAACAAGTTTTGCCAAATGTATGTAGATTAAAAAGAATCACGGAATACCATTCTGTTTTGTCTACTTTTTATTGGTATTTTTATCTGTATAGCTCTCAAAGGTAGCCATACGAAAGTTGAATATTTCGGCACCCAAATTCATTTTTTTGCTTTCAGGAGCAGCCCCTAAATAGCCAATTAATATCATTTTATTCAACAGGCTTGTAAGTTTTATTCGATTTGCATATTATATGCATAAAGCCTTAGAATAATTTATTATTTTTTTAATATTTTTAGTTAATTAATCACTAATTTTAAAAGTATTAAATTATATTAATTGTACAAAAACATGGATAATTCAGTGTTTATCTAAAACTCTTGATGTATATAATGCCCTTATAAATGTGTTAATATAAGTAAATGTGTTAATATAAGGTATAAAAATAAGATTTGAATGGGCTGAAGCTAAAAAAATAATCTTAGAAAGCACCGTGTAAGTTTTGAAATAGTCGCATGTGTTTTTTCGGACCCATTCTCCATAGCTAAACAAGAACGTATTGAAAACGGAGAGTATGGTTAACAAGTTTTAGGGCTCATGGATGGTTTTTTATTATTATTCGTAGCGCATACTGTCCATGACGATAAAGATGGCATAGAGGTAATCCGTATTATTTCAGCACGGCGAGCCAACTTGAAAAAAAGGAAACGTTATAAAGAAGAAAGTTCGTTATGAAATTGAGGTAGGTAACTTATCAGCTTTGACAGATGAACAGAGAGTTGAAATTGATAAATTGGCTGTAATGTCAGATAGTGCAATTGATCATAGAGATATTCCGTCACTCAATGATGTGTTCTGGAAAAATGCCGTTCGCAATCCATTCTATAAACCACCCAAAACTGTCACAACAGTGCGTGTGGATTCAGACGTTCCAGCGTGACTTTAAAAGTCAAGGGAAGGGGGAGCCCATATTCTAAAAATCTAAGCAGCTTTCACTGCAGAGTTCTCTAAAATTCGTATTGCTTTTGCAATTAAAATTGTATAGCTTCGATCTTTAACTAACTAATTCTAAACAATACAATATATTTTGGATACACCACCTTCTCGTGGACACTAAGATAACTTGGGAAGCACCTGCCATCTGATAAGACTATAGACATTGTGATTATGTTAACTTTATGAATACCATTAACTTTCTTTCTTATAAATATAAAATAGATCCAGCCTCGGAATTAGTCAATATAAATGGTGGTGATAAATTTTTAGAGGAAGGAACATACCGTTTTAACCGTGATAATCAATGTGTTACCTTAATAATTGAAAAGTTTTCTGTGAACTCGAAGATCTGCTATTGGATTTATGTTTTAACGGGAGAAAATAGTCCTTATAACCCCGAAGTGATTGATTCTGAAAATGACTTTCAGAATATTCCTAACCCACGTCCTAGAAAATATGTTGAACAGAATAAGCAATATTTTGGAATTTTGATTCCTATAGAGTTTACTCTTTTTTCTTCAAATAAAGAGTTAAAAAAATTCTTGCAGCTACACTACAAAAAATCTTTTCCCCCGAAAACGATTGATATCTCACCTGATATTGTTGGTAAGGAAGAGTTCGAAAAAAAATTGCTTTTAATTAAAGAAATAAAACTGAAATATACACAACCAAAAAATTAGATTTTTTTGCAATGCAATCAGAAGACAACTTGCTAAAGATGGCTAAACTTTTGTTGGGTGAATTTCCCACGGATGATTATTCTGAAATGGAACTTGACTTGGGTATCAAATTTAAAGAAAAAAATAATTTAAAGAATTATTTTTTGAATCTTTTTAAAAAATATAAATTAAATCCAGCATTTAAAAACATAAGTTTTGTTGGAAAGACACATAATAATTTTGATATAATCTTTAATACTGAAACTTTTCAACATAAATTTGCTATTAAAACAATTAAAAATGATAATGGTATGTATAATGAAGGTCATATAAAAGAAAAATTAAAGCATGAAATCGTAAGTTTTACTGTATCTCTTTAATAGAGCACTGTAGCGTGTAAATAGATATATTTATTAAACTGCGTGTACGCAACATAAGGAAGAATACACAGACTAAAAAAAAGTACCAAATTATAATATTTGAATATCCAAGAGCAATATCTAAGTACCAAAGTACGGTATCCAATGAAAAAGAAAACTTGTGCTCCACGTACTTAGAAACGACAGGCAAAGAAACAGTTTCTTTATAACTACTTGGAAAAATTAAAACGACAAGCGCTAAAATTATTAACTTTAGGAGACTGTGCATATACTGATGTAACTCACATGTTAATCTCTTCCAACCTGTTGTATTGCCGCATTTATATTATGGGTTGTTTTGCAACTCAGAAGGGATATTGGAATTGCATAAAATTGCAAAAACAGTTGTTACGATCACCAAAGAAATAGACGCGAATGTCAAAATACCCTGAATAAAGTCAAGATTTTTTCTTATTCCTAAAAAACATACAAATATAAAAATTATAACGCCAAACAAGGCTTTTCTCTTCTTATCTGTAAACATATTTATTTCCTGTGAAAAAATTATGATCTCAATTTCTTAAATTATTTTCTGATATAAAAACACAAACTACCTTTTAGTCTTTTTAGCATTTGCTTTTCTTTTAATAGCAATGTCTGCTATTGCATCCAGTTGCTTTTAATATTTTAGTTAACCTAGTCTATGATTTATCTATAGTTGATGATAGCTTTAAACACAGAGCTCCATAATCCCAAACTCTTGCTTGCATTTTGATACCCAAATCCACCTTTCAAAAAAGCCCATGGCACTGGCAACCATTTCATAAAGATTAAAGAAAAGCTCTGTTATTTCAAAAGTACACGAAAGGGAATCATAACTGCCGCAACATTTTTTGCGCTGATGCTGGCTACTCATGTTTTAAAAAACAAATATTTTGAAATTCGCGTATCCTAAAATCCTTAATTTGTATTAATGGATTTATTTACTTTATAAATTTGATACTATAGAGTCATTTTGGCTTCTGGAAATATATTGTACATTAAAAAAACTTTTTAATCACTCTTTAAATGCATATCCAATCCAAAAATGATCAGCACTTTTCACTATTTTGCTATTTTTTAGAAATCTATTTTAAACTCTCCTATCATTATTTCATGAGGAGTTTTGGCTCGTGAAAGAAGATCTTTTTCAGTCTCTTCACAATACTTAGAAAAATCTGTTGCTCTTGGAATGATTTTTTTAGATATGCTTTCTACGTTGCTCTGCAAAATGCGTTTTAAGGACTCTTTCAAAATCAATAAGGAAATATCTTTGAGTTCAGTTTGATAAGCTTGAGAAGAGGTATCATAGTCCATATATTTTCGCATGTGGAAGCTATCACAAGAGAACAAGCGAAAAGTATTAGAGATATCATCATTTGAAGCTTTTACAGCAATAAACCTGTGACGCCATAGGTAAGCCTTAAGTGCATTTTCTTTGTTTCCCCACATAAGTTTTTCTTCATTCGGTTTTTGTTTTTAATTTTCCATACGACACACGGCTATTTCAGGCTATTACTTTGGGTTGATTAAGATTTGTAAGGAAAGTTGATTGGCTAGTAGTTAAGGCTGAATTTAAAGACTGGGATTATAAAGCCCAAGGATTGACAGAAGCCGGTGCGGCTATCGTGGCATTGGCTGTCAACGGGGGCGCGGTTACGGGCGGAGCAGCCTCGGGCGCTGTCAGTGCCATTACCGGTGCTTTGGGGCTTGGCTCGAGCACCGCCATGAATGCGGCGATACAGGCAGGTGTCCAAGCACTGATTAACAAAAGCGCTGTGGCTCTTGTCAATAATCGCGGCAATATTGCCGGCGCCTTGCATGAGTTAGGTTCTTCCAAGAATATTCTCAGCATTGTCTCATCGATGTTAACAGCAGGCTTAACCAGCCAACTAACGGAAATGGTTGGTGTTGGACAATCTTTGCCTAAAACGGCTCCTTTTGTCGATCGCATTGCCCTTGAAGCGAAAAAGAACTTGATTAAAGCAGCTATTGGCACAGGCGTGCAGACGGCTCTTGAGGGTGGCTCTCTTGAACTTTTTTAACAATCTGCGCATCGCTCTGTCTGATACGGTTGGCAAATCGTTGGCAGAAGAAATCGGTACCGCCAAGGCAGAAGGCAAAATAGATACGGTCACACAGATCGTTGCCCACGCCGGTCTTGGCTGTTTAAAAGGCGCGGTTGCGAGCGGTGCTTGCACGGCCGGTGCTGTGGGGGGTGCTGTGGGTGAAGCCACTGCTATGCTCCAGTTTAAACTGTCGACCAAAAATTTTATACAAAAAGAAATAGCAGCATTGGATGGTCGTGTTCCAACGGCAGAAGAACAAGCGCGTATCAATGCAAAGATTGAAGCACAGTTTTCTGATTTTAATGATCATGCCATTGATATCGCGCGCATAGCGGGGGGCTTTGCTGCTGCCCTTGCTGGTGGTGATGTCAATACTGGCGCTGATGCCGCAGGTAATGCTGCCGAAAATAATTTTCTTCCTGCGGTAGCAGCTGCTGTAGCGTTCATTGTGTCGCTTACGCCACAAGAGTTGGCAGCTCTGTCTCTTTTTATGGCTGGTGGAGCAACTATTGTTCAATCTCCTAACAATAGAACCGCTATA
>NZ_JBHIMK010000108.1:0-4974 GCF_042194085.1 Bartonella sp. MU70NMGDW | reverse complement strand
TTGATGTATTTTTTACCTTTGTGCACGCAATTGCAATGCGAGATCAGGTTGATCTGTCGTAATATAATGTACAGGCATGTCAAGCCAATGTGATAACCGAGCTTTTCCATTAATTGTCCATACCCCTACAGTAAAACCAGCCTCAAGAGCTGATTCAATAAAGTCCTGTGAAACAATAGAGCCATCTAAACTTAGATCAGAATAACCTAATTGCTTCCATTCAGAAAAATGACGGTACATATCACCTTCAAAATTATCAACACATGGACCAGATGATATTCCTGCTTCAATAAAAGGACGAAGGATCAAAGGATCAAAACTAATTGCAGAAACCCGTTCTGATAAATTTCGGCTTTTTATTAGCGCAAGCGCTTTTTGGGATAATATTGTTTCACGCTCCACTTCACCACATGTCTTGATTTCAAGATGCAATGCGATATTCGTTGGTGTTAAAAGATCAAGCACCTCTTCTAATAAGGGAGGTGCTTCTTGGCTTCCTTTTACGCAGAGTTGTTTGCGTGTTTCATTATCAATGTCGTGAATATACCCCTTTTTTCCAACCAATTGGTCTAGACGAAAGTCGTGAAAGACAACCACTTCACCGCTTTTCAGCAAATGAACGTCGCACTCAACTTCATCAACACCTAACGCTATAGCATTATTAAATGCCGAAAGAGTATTTTCAGGATAAAGATGAGCTCCACCACGGTGTGCAACAATTTTTTTCTCAGACATGCAAAATTCCACACTTCTCAATTTTAAACGATATTAGCGTACAGATTGCCAGATACCGGCTTATATCATATGAAAATACACAATCATTTTTAAATGATTTTTTCTACACTTTTCGAATATCAAATCCTCAGTCATATTTTATTCTTAAAAAGACTTATCCTTCATTTTAATTATTCCCATTCAATAGTGCTAGGAGGCTTTGAGGTTACATCATATACAACACGATTAATCCCTCTAACTTCGTTAATAATACGTGCTGCCGTCTTACTTAAAAACGCCATATCATAGGGATAAAAATCAGCAGTCATTCCATCTACAGATGTGACGGCGCGAAGAGCACAAACAAATTCATAAGTGCGACCATCCCCCATCACGCCAACAGTTTGAACAGGAAGAAGAACAGCAAAAGCTTGCCAAATTTCGTCATAAAGACCAGCTTTACGGATTTCCTCAAGATAGATAGCATCTGCTTCACGTAGAATTTCTAATTTTTCACGGGTTACAGTACCTGGACAGCGAATTGCAAGACCTGGACCTGGAAAAGGATGGCGACCAATAAACTGCTCTGGTAATCCTAACTCTCGCCCTAGCAAGCGAACCTCATCCTTAAAGAGCTCACGCAACGGTTCTACAAGTTTCATATTCATCTGTTCTGGTAGCCCACCCACATTATGATGACTTTTAATGGTTACCGTTTTACCAATAGCAGACACACTCTCAATAACATCTGGATAAAGCGTCCCTTGTGCTAAAAACTCTGCACCTCCTATTTTTTTAGTTTCTTCTTCAAAAACTTCAATAAAAAGGCGACCAATCGTTTTGCGCTTTTTTTCTGGGTCTGTCTCACCTTCTAAAGCATTAAGAAATATATCGGCAGCATTAACGTGAATAAGCTCTATATTATAATGATCACGAAAGAGCGTGAGAACTTCTTCTGCTTCATTCTTGCGCATCAGCCCATGGTCTACCAAAATGCATGTCAGTTGATCTCCTATAGCTTCATGAAGGAGTACCGCTACAACAGATGAATCCACTCCCCCTGAAAGACCACAAATCACACGACTTTTCCCAACTTTTTTTCGTATCGTAGCAATTGCCTGCTCACGATAAGAAGCCATTGACCAACTACCTTTAATAGCAGAGATTTTATGAATAAAATTTTGCAAAAGTTTTGTACCATCTGGTGTATGGATAACTTCAGGATGAAACTGTACTGCATAAAAATGCCTTTTTTCATCAGCAATAGCCGCATAGGGAGCTCCGTTTGAGGTCCCTATGACATGAAAACCTTCTGGTAAAGCTGCCACACGGTCACCATGGCTCATCCATACTTGATAACAAGAACCTTTTTCCCACACTCCATCAAAAAGGGCACTCTCTTCTTGCACTTTCAAAAAAGCACGCCCAAATTCACGCTCATGTCCAGCTTCAACCTTTCCTCCAAGCTGAACACACATGACTTGTTCACCATAGCAAATACCCAGAATCGGAATACCCACCTCAAAAATTTCCATTGGAGCACGCGGAGAGCCCTCATCAATAACGGAATAAGGACTCCCTGATAAAATAATAGCTTTAGGATTTATGCGGCGCACAGCTTCTAAAGCTAATTGAAAAGGAGCAATTTCACAATATACCCCCATTGCTCGTACCCGTCGTGCAATAAGTTGTGTAACTTGTGAACCAAAGTCAATAATAAGAACAGTGTCTGGATGCGATATGCTCATAGAAAACCAATCAACAATTGTAAAAGAAAACTCATGAGAGTTATGATTCAATCTTTCTCTTTTCACAAGCCTGTTTTCTTAAGAAAAAGATTATTCTCATAAAATTTATGATAAAAAATGCAAAAATATAGATCAATGTTTTTTTTGCAACACAGATAAAAAGAACCCATCTGTTTGTGTTGTGGCTGGCGACAAAGTAAGTCCATAATTTGAAAAAACTGGTTGCACAGGAGAAAAACTAAAATGTTTCTGCCAAAGCGCTGGCATATCTATTGGAGCAAAATGAGAATGTTGTTGAAGGAAATGGGAAATTTGTTTCTCATTTTCATCTGTAAAAAGAGAACAGGTAATATAAACTAGGCGCCCCTTTGGCTTAAGATAAGCTATCGCTTCATTCAAAATAGCCCTCTGTTCTGTTTGGCGTTGTTTCACCTGTTCTAATGTTAAACGCCATTTCGCATCTGGACGACGACGCCATGTTCCTGTCCCACTACATGGCGCATCTAGTAGAACTCTATCCATCTGACCTGTTAATGGTTTTAATTCTTCTCTTTGCACTCGTATTTGTACATTACGAACACCAGCGCGTCGAAGACGATCAAAAATAGGAGCCAAACGAGCTTTGTCTGAATCATAAGCATAAATCTGCCCACGATTGTTCATATCAGAAGCTAAAGCTAATGTTTTGCCCCCAGCACCTGCACAATAATCTAATACCTGCATGCTTTCTTGCGCTTCCACAAGGTGAGCAACAATTTGAGATCCTAAATCCTGTATTTCAAAGTGTCCTTTTTGAAAAGCTGGTTCCACTTGAATATGAGGATGACGGTTAAACTTTTCAATCGGTGCAATTCTTAAAGCTTGCCCAAACCATGGCAAAGATTTAAGTTTGGTTTTTGCTAATTCTTTCAACACCTTTTCTGGTGTTGCTTTTAGATTATTTACCCGTAGGTCTAAAGAAGGACGCGTTGCTAACGCAGCCGCTTCAGTGATCCAATTATCACCAAATAAAGGACGAAGATGCGCTTGACACCATTGCGGGATATCACCACGAATATAGTCTGGAGCATCCACTAATTGCTGACCTTGCCAGGATTTACGCTGTTTAGCTCCTAATAACTGCGGTGCAAACCGATCTTCTGCCAACTCACCGTCAATTTGCTCCAGCGTCATTTTTCCAGAATCTAATAAGGCACCAAAAGCGATATCTCGGATATCATCACTCTCCATACGCCATTGTAAAGAATAGCGTCGTCTTAACACATCATAAACGATTGTACCAATAGCTGCGCGATCACCTGCTCCAGCAAAGCGATGAGAAAGGCCCCAATCCTTTAAAGCTTCTCCTACTGGGCGATGCTTCATTTCTATCTCTTTGAGAACATCTATTGCTGCTTGCAAACGCCCACCTAATCGCATTCATTTCTCCCATTAAAATAATAAAATTAAATCATCTAAAAAAATAATATTATCTTCTTCTTGCCAATAAAACCTTCTCAAAGCCATTAAAAATTTACATTCAACATTAAAATGATTTGATCATACTTTTTATAAGATCCAATATTAGAGTATCTAGATTTTTCCTTTCATCTTCTGCCCATTCACTTTTTTATCCCTCTACCTCTTATACTAAAAGATACGCAGTTATCCATAAAGACCTTATTTCCGCCATGCATTACGAAAAAAATAAACTCTTTAAATAAAATTTATGAGGATTATCTGAATAGCAGAAAAAATCAAATATCTCCCATCTTTTATGGCTATCCTTCTGAAAAAATAGAAAAAATCTTCTCATAAAATTAAAAAAGTTTATCTTACGTTCACCAAAAAATTAACTTTTTAGAAAATGCTTGGAACCACTATTTGGCATGACCGTTTTTAGTCTACTGGCAACTGCCAGACAATTTAAAAGGAGAAAATAATGACTTATAATAATGAAAAAACAACTTCATCTAAAAGCCGTCATAACACAATGCCCTCAAACAACGGAAAGAAATCCGTCCAAAGTGATCAGACAAACACTCGCCAACGTGCGTCAAAGACAGGACGGAAGACTACAAAAAGTTAATTCTAATTTTATATAAATTATTTCATATAGTCTTAACAGAAAGAGTTAGAGTTTTGACCTCTAATTCTTTCCTTTTTGGGATTATTACACCAAATCACAAACAGAAAAAGCGCAGTCTTCCTTTCTCGTTCTCGGAAGATTTAAATTTATGCGATATGACATTATGCTCTTATATCTTTAAACTGGCCCACGATAGTTGGGACTCTCCCGTGTAATAGAAACATCATGCGTATGACTTTCATGGAGTCCCGCATTCGTAATACGTACAAATGTTGCTTTTTCACGAAACTCTACGAGATCTTTTGCTCCAACATATCCCATTGAAGCACGAAGTCCACCAGCAAGCTGATGTAGAACTGATGCTATAGGACCTTTATAAGCCACCTGCCCCTCCACACCTTCAGGAACCAACTTAAGTTCATCACGAACATCATCTTGAAAATA
>NZ_JBHIMK010000107.1:0-5067 GCF_042194085.1 Bartonella sp. MU70NMGDW | reverse complement strand
AAATAACACTATGTTGTAAAGTTGACTAACATATGTTACAAATTGTTCACTTACCTCATTTTCACTTAATTCTAGTGTTTTTGCAACATTATTTAGAAAGTTTAACATATGACCAATGTATTTAAAAAGCGTACAAGTCTGTATGCACTGACAACAAGTGCTCTCTTCTTTTTACAAAGTGTAGATGCTTCTATGGAGGTGATGGGTAATCGGTTGTTATTACCGAGCTTCGGAACATCTTTATCATACGCAAATACAGTGACATCTTCTCCAGCTGCATCTTCTCCAGCTGCACCTTCTTCAGGTGAACCCAACGATATTGTAGTTGGGGGTGCATCGGGGGCTGTGCGTAAGAATCAGAAGGTATATTTACCTATTACTAGTTGTCACTCTACTGAACAGAATGCTATTGTTGATCTTGGTAGTCTAATGAGCTATTCAGGTAATAGTGTTCCACGTGCTGCTGCTGCTGCTGCTGCTGCTGGTGCTGCTGGTGCTGCTGGTGCTGCTGTTCCAGGTCCTGGTGTTTCAGGTGTTGGTGTTCCAGGTCCTGGTGTTCCAGGTGTTGGTGTTCCAAGTGTTAGTGTTCCACGTGCTCCTGTTCCAACAGGTATGCCAGGTGCTGTCCCAGGTGGTGTTCTCAATGCTACTTTCAGAAGTGCTACAACTCCCTTTGCAGGCGGTGCTATTCCAGGTGGGCTAAGGCCTCAAAATAATACGCGCAATAGAGTAACAAGAGCTGCAGATGTAGGAGCTGCTGCAGATGTAGGAGCTAAAGAACGTAATTCTGTAGGTTTTACTGATTCTGTGTTATATAAAGCTATCTCCTGCAATAAGCCTGGAGAATATGGAATAACAGGGGGGGGTATTGTGGTGACAGAGGATGGTTCTGCTGTATATATGAATAATACTACACAGAAAGAGACAGAAAAAACTGTTCTTAATTTGGATCGTGTATCTATTATGAATGTACGGGGGAAGAATCATTCTCCTAGCCTTTTAGGAATAGGAGATATTAGTACATTAGTTCGCACTACAAATAATTCTCTCAATGTTAGTGGATATCGTCCTGTTGCGAGAGCGGGTCAAGAGGCTCCTCTTAATAAAATCAATGGAGTCATTGATAGAATCAATTGGGGGGTTGCTGTGTTGGTAAACAATCCATATGAGACAGTTAATTTAATAGACTCAAAAATTAACAGTTTTTTTGTTGGACTTCGAGCTCAAGGTTACGGAACTATCTCTATGCTAGGTGGATCTATCCAAGGTACTTATGTAAATGCTTTAGCTTTAGGTGGTGGACGAATTTCTTTAAATCAAGTAAATATTGATACTCTTGGAGTTGGTTTGTGGAGTGTTGGAAAATCTGTTATACAGATGCAGTCTGGACAAATTACTATAGACAATGGTGGGGTAGGGGCTATTGCGGAAGCAGGGGGGCTTGTAGTATTAGATGGAACTACTATCAGAGTTTCTGAGGTAAAAAACAAGGCTTTATTAAGGGCTTTATTAAGCGAATATAGTGCTGGTTTTTTATCGTATGGAGGTAACATTTCTTTTAAAAATGGACAACTTGAAGGTTCCAATACCGTTGCGTTGTTGATAAATGATGCGTTTCCAAGCGTTCTGTTTGATTATAGTAGTCTACAGACTGCTAATCCAGGTAATGCAGCTGGTCAAGCTGCTGCAGCTGGTCAAGCTAATCAAGCTAATCAAGCTGCTCCAGCTGCTCCAGAAGAAGTGGTGCTGATGGGAGGAAAGGCGGTAGTAGGTACGTCCAATACTAAAGCTGCTCTCATTGAAGAGACTTCTTCTGTTATAGAGCATTTTTTAGGGCCGGATTTATTTTCTGCAAAATCTAGTGGACCCTCTACAATTACAAAGTTCATGGTTTCTGAGATTCAACAGTCAACTATTACACTGAGTGGTAACTCTTACGGTATATATTTTGATGGGGAAGAAGATTTTATAGAGGATAATAAGAAGAAATTGGAGAGGGAAAAAGATAAGAAAAATAGGTTACATGCAGTTCTTTTGAAAGGTACTCGTCTCGAAGTTCCAAATGGTGTGGCCATTTATGGTGATAATTTGGCGGGGAACGTTATTATAAAAGACACATCAAATGTTTCAGGTGGTTTATTATTGAACGCTGAAAATAAGTCCGATCTGTCTGTTTTTGTTCAAAACTCTTCAATTATAGGAGGTGCTCGTATTGAGAAAGGTTCTCATGCTAAGCTTTTCTTATCCAATGAATCGCAATGGCATGTAAAAAAGAATCTACATAGTAGTGTGAACAGTTCAGATCATACTTGTGTGGATTCATGCATTTCATCTATAAAACTTTCAGATAGTGATATTAAATTTTTTACTTCTTTCAGAAATGGAAATGCTGGGGATATTGAATATAGAACCCTTCGCATTGGAAGTGCAGATGCAAGTCGAAACGGTGTGGTTTACACAGCTTCGGGGACCTCAAAAATTCATTTCAATGTAAATTTAGCTTCGTCTGGTGCAAAAAATACTCAGGTATCTGATAGGCTTATAGTTAATGGTGACGTTGAAGGGCAAACTATAGTACATGTGAATGATACTTCAGGTGGAGAAGGACAAGTAAATGATACTTCAGGTGGAGAAGGGCAAGCGGATTCAGCTAGACACAGTGTTTCGCTTATTCAGGTTTATGGGCAAGCAAAACAAGATTCTTTCAAGCTGGATGGTTCTTATGTTACTCTGGGTACTCCTTATCAATATACTCTTCATGCTGTGCAAAAAAAAGAGGACTCTTTCAATCCTACATTGTTAGGATTGGGAAATAAATTTTGGGATTTCTCTTTAGAAATTGAGCGTGTTGTTTCTGTTGGAGAAGGTACAGAGGGTTCTCCATTATCGGAGCGGGTAGTAGTTCAGTCTCCACCTAGTTTATCGACGGGATCTGGTACAGATGAGTCTAGTACGGATTTAGGTCTTACATCTACTATGGTTTCTCAAGGTACTTCTGATGATTTGGATTCTGAAGACCATATTTCATCTACTCCGTATTCGGAAACAGGGGATACATTATTGCTAACAACAGATGAAAATGGTGAAGCTATAAGTATTTCTCTTCTTGGTGATTCAAGGGCGGAATATGGTGATGCTGGGTATAGTATAGTAGAAGATGATGATGATGATATAGAAGATTATGATTATGATGATGATATGGAAGAAGATGATGTGGATTCAACTGATTCATCTGTTGGAGATCTGATTCAAACTCCTGAAGCTTCAGGAAATACTCCATCTACTTCAGGAACTGTTTTGACAACTGGGGAAACTATTGATGAAAGTGTAGATACTTCTCATACTGCTTCTCCTAATAGAACGGGTAGTCAGAATGAAGTAGAATATTCTACAGTACTCCGTAGTGATAATGATACAGTTGATGTGAATGATGTAGATGAAAGTGGACCTATTCCATCACCGAGAACAGAAGATAGATTAACAGGTGGAGATAGTGACACTTTAGGTATTTCTCTTCTTGATAGTTCAAGTGCGGAATCTGATGCTGTAGGTTATACTATAGTAGATGGAGAAGGTCATATTACAGAGGATAATAATACAACGGTTGCATTAGTTCCATCTCAGGCCGTTATGTCTTCTGCTACTCCTCAATCTTCTACGCCGGAGAGTTCTGTACTTGGAAGGTCTGACACAGGCAATTCTAATATGGAATTAGGTTCTTTGACTGGAACTTCTCCATCTTCTGAAACTGAAGAACGGACTTCGTCTTCTGCTGCTCCTCAATCTTCTTCGTTGGGAAAGGTCAAGACTGAAGTGCCTGCTACTTCTGGAAAAACTAAAAAGCCTCAGTTTTCTTCTGCCCTAGTTAATTCTACTAAATCTAAGCAAAGGAAGCCTGCCTCTAAGAAGATGGATAGTAAACCTATAGCGCGTGTTCTATTTTATAATAAAGGAGCCGACACACTTAGATCTGAATCGCACAAGCCTATGGTGGCGACTGTATCAGCCAATGCTATAAAGCAGGAAGGTGTTTCTTCTCAGTGTAGTAATACGGGGGAAAATGGTACGGAAAGATTGCAAGGTGCTTATTCGTGTAGTGATGGTAAGACATATACAATGAAAAATCTTACACTGAAGGCAAGTGAGGCAACTCAACATTCTATGCATGCAAAAAGTCAGAATACAATTATTAAACTAGAAGGGGCCACAATTAGTGGGGCAGATTCTTCTGATAGTAAAAGTAATGTTAATTCTACTGTATCAAAGCTCGTAAGTGCTGTGCTTGCAGAAGATAAGGCAGAAGTTATTTTGGATAAGAAATCGAAAATCCAATCTTCTGTGATTGGGCTTGAAGCGCAAAGTGGCGGAAAGGTTAAGATGACTGATGGAACAGTTGATGCGCTTTATGTGGGCGCTTTGGCGGGTTTTGGATCATCTGTTAATTTAAAGGATACGAGAATTAACGTGACGGGGGATGTTGCAGCTGGTCTGGCAAGTACAGGCGGTAAGGTGACTATGGACTCTGGGGCTATTACTTTGGCAAATGGAGTGGCTGTGAGGTCAGAAGCTGGGGGAAGCGTTGAGTTAGACAAAGTTAACATTAATGTGAAAAAAACAGCAGAAAAATTAGATTCTGCAGATAATTTTGCACGTGCAGCTTTTCTGTTGAGTGATAATGCTTCTGTTGATTTTAAGAATGGAAATGTTGTTACTGATGCTCATGCTTTGTGGGTTATGAACTCTGGTGATGATGTGGTTGAAACGGGTTCTTCTAGGAGAAGGAGATCTTCTGAGGTTCGTCCTGCTATGAATCACGCAAATATCGAATCTTCTACTGTTAAAGTAGAAGGTTATGGAACCTATGGTATATATTTTGATGGAGTAACACAGAAAGAAGAGAGTCAACAAAATCGAAGTAAGGATTTAGCAACTGAGAAAGCAATTGTTGCTAAGCGGAGCGCTGTATCCAAACAGGAGAAAACACCTATAGGCATAACAGGGACAGTTTCGTTGAAGAAAACTGATTTTGAAGTTGCAAAGGGTATAGCGATCTATGGTAATAATTCT
>NZ_JBHIMK010000106.1:0-5068 GCF_042194085.1 Bartonella sp. MU70NMGDW | reverse complement strand
GTGACGGTTGCTAAATAATCAGGTTTTCCTTGCAGTTTAAGATGTGCAACAATGGATTCAACTTCTTCATCAGAGACAAAAGGTCCATGAACGCGTACAATACGCCCCCCACCCGCCATATGAAGCATATCTCCTTGACCTAAAAGCGTTTCAGCACCTTGTTCACCTAGGATCGTACGACTGTCAATTTTTGATGTCACTTGAAAAGAAATGCGGGTAGGAAAGTTCGCTTTAATTGTCCCTGTGATAACATCAACAGAAGGGCGCTGCGTTGCCATAATAAGATGAATACCAGCCGCACGCGCCATTTGTGCTAGGCGCTGAATGGCATTCTCTATTTCTTTCCCTGCCACCATCATGAGATCAGCCATCTCATCAACAATCACAACAATATAAGGAAGCTGCGTAAGATCCATGGCTTCTTCATGATAAAGCATTTCCCCTGTTTCCTTATCAAAACCCGACTGTACAGTACACATGATCGTTTCACCTTTTTGAGCCGCAAGTGCAACACGTGCATTAAAACCATCAATATTACGTACACCTAACTTAGCCATTTTGCGATAACGCTCTTCCATTTCACGAACCGCCCATTTTAAAGCTGTTACCGCTTTTTTAGGATCTGTTACAACAGGTGTTAAAAGATGTGGAATGCCATCATAAACAGAGAGCTCTAGCATTTTAGGATCAACCATGATCAAACGACACTGTTTTGGTGTCATACGATAAAGAATCGACAAAATCATTGTATTAATTGCTACAGACTTGCCTGATCCTGTTGTTCCTGCAACCAATAAATGAGGCATTTTTGCTAATTCTACAATGACCGGCTCACCACTAATCCCTTTCCCCAAAGCAAGAGCAAGTTTAAATTCACTTTCACGAAAAGAACGTGTTTGAATTAATTCCCGTAGATAAACGGTTTCACGAACCGCATTGGGTAACTCAATCCCAATAACATTCCGTCCAGGAATGACAGCAACGCGTGTAGAAATAGCAGACATAGAACGCGCAATATCATCAGAAAGATTAATAACGCGCGATGACTTTACACCCGCAGCAGGCTCAAATTCATACATTGTAACCACTGGCCCTGGATGTACATGGATAACTTCACCCTTAATGCCAAAATCTTCCAAAACACTTTCCAAAAACCCAGCACCGCGTTCCAATGTTTCCTGAGGAATCATCGTACCTTCATGAAAAACAGGTTCCTGTAATAAATTGATCGGAGGAAACTCATAAGCATCACTGTCAATAGATTGAATATTTTGCATAAAAGCAGAATCATAATTGCTTAATGGCACGCGGGCAGATTGCAATATTTTCGTTTTACCGTTTGTTTGCATCACAGACAAATCTTTTAAATTTGGTGTGACATTCTTTGTTATGCAGTCGACAATATTATTATTGGTTTTTTTCGTCTCTATATTAGACTCAGCGTCGCTTAGTGCCACAGTATCGTTTAAGGCCCTTGCATTACTTAACGTATGAGCGGAATCTTCAACAGAAAGCTTAGAATGACATTCTTTAGTAATATCATTATTCGTATGCATTAAATCAGAAATTTGCTCAACGCCTCGCATCCTTTCCGCTGGAGATTCTGATGTAATTGAATCATAGAGTTGCGGAAAGCGGTATTCGAGAACACGGTAAAGAGCAGTTATTGACTCATCAAAGATAGAAGGAATATCGGATGTAATTTCATTTGTCGTGTCAATCGATGTTTGATCCTCTTTTGAAGTTTGAGTATCCATATGTTCAAATATCAAAGATACGCATTCAAAAAATGCATCATCGGAAAGATGCCAAGCAGGATTCATTTTTTGTAGCACATTTTCTACTGGTAATTTATGCTCTTGTTTACCCTCCTCAAGTGGGATATTTTCTGATGGTATACGAGTAACTTGTCGTGACAACTGCTTCAAAACTGTTGAATGACAAACCGACGTTTTATTTTCTATTGATTGAGGATTAATGACTTTTTTTGTCGATGAAACGCTTGTTGTTTTCTTGTTACAACGTGCAATATCTGTATCTGTAATTTTTTTTTGATCTTGCTTCGTAAAAATTTTAAACTGCTTTGCAAAAACTGGATCTGTTTCTATACGACGACGCAAAATCTCAACTTCTGGGGTTCGCGTGAAACGGACATTTTTTCCGAGGGTAAAAGCCTTTTTCCATACTTCCGGATAAGGAAATATCTCCGTAATCTTAACAGATAAATCTTCTCTTGATGCACCTTTCGTACCATCATCAGAAAAAGAAGGCGTAGAAATAGATTTTGTTTTCGAATTATGCATGGCACCCAACAAATTTATAGCAATGAGAAAAATAACCTTTTTAAAAAGAATTCGTAGAAACTATCATACGAAGGTTAATAACCTTTTGCTGATGGTCACTTTTTAATTAAAAAAATAATGCCATAATGCATATTCATAATCTCCCTTCTGCATATTTACGATATAAATATTTACGATATAAATTGTCTCGTTTATGATGTCATAGAGCTCGTATTTCATTTGTTTTGAAGAAAACTTCAGGAAAATTGTCTATAGCCCTCTTTCTCTCCTATTTCATAAAAGAAATTAGTCCCAATAATACAAATGGGTATATAAGCATTGCTCTATTGAATTCTCCATGCTCAATTATCATGATACAATCTAATTTCTCGCGTTTTTATGGGATTACCCTTGTTATCCTCGTTTAAAACGGCTTAGACTAAGATAATCATAATTAAATAAACACAAATAGAAAAAAGGGAGTGAATTATGTTTAATAAACGGAAATTTTATATCAATGGTCTATGGGATGACCCAAGAACTCCTCACGATTTTGACGTCATTAATCCATCAACAGAAGAGGCTTGTGCTGTCATTAGCCTTGGAAGTACAGAGGATGCCGATAAAGCAATTAACGCAGCCAAAGAAGCGTTTCAAAAATGGAAAACAACGTCACCAAGTGAGCGTCTTGGGTTCGTTGAAAAAATTCTAAATATCTATGAAAAACGTTCTAAAGACATGGCAAAAACCATTTCAATGGAAATGGGAGCACCGATTGATATGGCTCTTAATGCGCAAACTGCAACTGGCAGTTCCCACATTCGCAATTTTATCGAAGCTTATAAAGAGTTTTCGTTCCAAGAAACTTTAATAAAGGGAAATGAGCAAGCAATTCTTCACTACGACCCTATCGGCGTCGTAGGATTAATTACACCATGGAATTGGCCCATGAATCAAGTAACTCTTAAAGTTATCCCTGCTCTCTTGGCTGGCTGTACCATGGTATTAAAGCCCTCTGAAATTGCGCCTCTTTCTGCTATGCTTTTTGCTGAATTTTTAGATGAAGCCGCGCTCCCTGCAGGTGTTTTTAATTTAATCAATGGTGATGGTGCAACTGTCGGCTCTTACCTCTCAGCACATCCAGATCTAGAAATGATTAGCTTTACTGGTTCAACTAGAGCAGGAAAAGATATTTCTAAAAATGCTAGCGCTACTTTAAAAAGAGTCTGTCTGGAACTTGGGGGAAAAGGAGCGAATATTATCTTTGCTGATGCCGACTCAGATGCTATTCAACGTGGTGCGCGACATTGCTTTTATAATAGTGGACAAAGCTGTAATGCACCGACTCGTATGCTTGTGGAACAAAGCATCTATGACAAAGCCATAAAAATAGCTAAAGATATTGCAGAAACAACAAAAGTAGGACCAAATTTCCAAGAAGGAAATCATATTGGTCCCGTCGTTTCAAAAAAACAATATGACAAAATTCAAGATCTTATCCAATCAGGAATTGATGATGGTGCAACTCTTGTTGCAGGCGGAACTGGTTTACCAAGAGGAATTGAACGCGGTTATTATGTCCGTCCAACAGTCTTTGCTGATGTAAAACCTCATATGCGTATTTTCAAAGAAGAAATCTTTGGTCCAGTTCTCTCGATTCTTGCTTTTAATACAGAAGAAGAAGCTGTCGCTTTAACGAATAACACTGAGTATGGTCTTACAAACTATATTCAATCACAAGATCGCAACAAATGTCGTCGTATTGCGGCACAAGTACGCTCTGGTATGGTAGAAGTTAACGGACATGGATTACCTAGTGGAAGCTATTTTGGGGGTGTAAAATTTTCTGGACGCGCCCGTGAAGGGGGACAGTGGGGAATTAAAGAATTTCTCGATAGTAAAGCAATTTCGTACTGGTAAAATCTTATTAAAAACTTAATAGGAATCGTATGGTAATACAGAAAATAACGGATGAAGGTGCTCTTGGGCAACGTCTTGATCAGTGGCTCGCAAAACAATATCATAATGTGTTATCACGTTCGCGTTTGCAAACCCTCATCCGTGAAGGCTATCTTAAAATTGATGGTCAATTCATAAAGGAACCAAAAACAAAATTAAGACCTAAGCAAATAATTGAATTGGCAATGCCTGACCTTCGTGATGCAGAACCTAGTGCTGAAGCTATTGCATTGGACATCCTTTTTGAAGATGATCATATCATTGTTATTAACAAACCAGCAGGTCTTGTTGTTCATCCTGGCAATGGAAATTGGACCGGTACGTTGGTTAATGCCCTTATCTATCACTGCGGTAATAGTTTATCTGGTATAGGTGGTGTTAAACGCCCTGGCATTGTCCATCGTCTCGATAAAAATACAAGTGGTGTTATGGTGGTTGCAAAAAATGATCTGGCTCATAAAAGTCTCAGTGCTCAATTTTCTGATCATGGACGTACCTGTGCATTAGACCGACGCTATCGTGCCTTGATTTGGGGGACACCTCACCGCAATGTTTGGACAATTGATGCATCACTTGGCCGTTCGCCCCATAACCGAACAAAGCAAGCTGTTATCCATAACCAAAACCCTTATGCTCGTCATGCTGTTACACATTTTTCTTTGCTAGAAAAATATGGCTCTCATGCAGACTCAACATCTTTTGCTAGCCTTCTGGAATGTCGCTTGGAAACTGGACGCACCCATCAAATCCGCGTTCATATGGCTCATATTGGGCATCCACTCATAGGCGATACAGTTTATGGCAACGCTTTTAAAACAAAATCAAAC
>NZ_JBHIMK010000105.1:0-5113 GCF_042194085.1 Bartonella sp. MU70NMGDW | reverse complement strand
CTCTTGAATGGGTTATGGGGCGTCAATGCGTAAAGACTGATAAAAAGAGTGGCATTGTGAATGATGCCAATCACTATGCTGTTGAAACCGTTGGCAACCCTGCTTATCCATTGGAATTATTCCAAAGGGTTATTACCGTGAGTTTAGAGACAATGAAAATTGTTAAGAACTTACCAAAATTGGAAATAAGAGAAACTGAATAGACTTATAAAGCACGCTCACATAATGGGCATGCTAATCTTATTAAAGCCGCTTATGTATTAGTTTAAATAACAGTTTATTTTATCATCTGTTATGAGATAACTAAGATAGGAAAGAATTACGTTATCAGAAATCCTTTAATGGACTTTTGTAAATTTTGTAAACGTATCATCTTGTGAGTTGATTACCTATAATCTTAAAAGAGATAATTTATCATGCGTTATTCTAAAAAGAAATCATTTGCACTTTTAGATACTCTTATTTTGATTTCTTTAAGACTTATAAGAAATCCCATCTTAAATAAGATAAGATTTATTTGGATTGCCTTTAAAAGATTATATCGCAATCTCAAATGATAGCTTTATTGTTTTCAAAAGCTTTGTTTAAAAAGAGTTATGTATATTTTGCTTATAGGTTTTGAAGGTTTCTCAAACCCTCAAAATACCCTCAAAAATATACTTTGGGTTGTATTTATAGGTTGTGTCTTGATATAGGTTGTTTATTAAAAAAATAACTTATTGAAATATAATAACTTTTATTTTTTGATTGAAAAAAATATATAAAGGGGGTAAAGGGAACCCTCAAAATCTTCAAAATCCTCAAAACTCATAACCACAATAGTCTTGATAACATTTCTTATCATTATAAACTGTCTTTTGAAAATTCACTTAATATGTTTTAAAATAACTTTTTACTCTTATTATTTTTTTTAGTGCCAACCTTTAAATCTATAAATACGTCTTGATAGCATTTTTATGATTATAAACCGTTTCTTTTGAAGGGCTTTAAAGGATCACATGCTTTTTTTAAGACGTGTTTTAATCACTCACTAAAATCATAAGGTTATCTATTTAAATAAACTGATAAAAATTCATTAAAGGGATTTTGATAATGTAATCAGTTTTTACTTTCATACGCTTTTCATAAGACATGTTTTAATGACACACTAAAATAATCTAGTTTGTCAGTTCAATTTACTGACACAAACTGATAAGTTTTAATCAATTCACATCATTGGTTATCTTTAAAGATTGTACAATTGATATGAATTATGTCTTAAAAGTATTAAGATATTGAAATATAATGTTTTTAATTTTTACTCATTTAAAAAAATAATATAGGCTTTAAAAGAACTGACAACACTGACAAGACTGACACGGTCTATTAAAAGCTATTTTGCTCATCTCTATAATTATCAGTTTCTATTGAGATGTTTTCATAACGGTTTATAAATCACAATTATCCTATTTATCATTTCTCTTATGAAACTGAAAAATGATGCCATGGCTATAAAGCAAATAACAGCTATAAAGCACGCGTGAAAAAAGCAGGCTTTCATAATCACATGCAAATGAAGGCATTGATTATAAAGATAATCCCTATAAAAGGCTGTTAAGTTGTAAATGTGTTATTAAAAGAAATTAACAGAAATCTTAAAAACCATTTAGTAAAAAATATGATAGGTTATAAAGATAAAAATACGCATTATGAGAGAGTTTCTAAATATTATAAATGTATAGATTCAGAAAATAACGCAATCGTTTCACAAAGCCTATAATATAGAGTTAAAACCACATAAATATAAAAGAAGCAATAAATAAGCATAATATATTATTAACACACAACGTATTTAAAAAAATAACAAAAAAGATAAAATATTATTTGACAATAAATACGTATTTTGTTATATAAATACTCAAGTGATTAACAAACACTTTCGTTAAGCGGATAGGTTACGATACAACCTTTCCCATGTCTTTAAAATACTGACTGTCTTTTATGTTTTAACTAGCATATAATGACTCTGTCGGGTGTGCTTACACCATACAATACCCTATGGGGAAAGTGTAAGCAACGGACTTAACGCCGTGTTTGTTAGCGCCCGATGCTTGTTAAGAGCGTCAATAACAAACAATTTAACGTTAAGGTTTTAACTATGACAAATTCAAACAATACCCCCGTTATCTCTTCCATTTCAAATGAAACCGCGCCCGTTAATCAACAAGAACCTGCAAAAAAATACGAATTTATTGATGATTGTGAATATATCGATGGTCATTTCTTAACTCGAATTCGTGCTTTAAGAGATTTTGATGATGTCAAAAAAGGTGATTTAGGGGGGTATATCGAAAATGAAAACAACTTATCTCATGATGGCAATTGCTGGGTGTATAATAAAGCACGGGTCTTTCAAAATGCACGCGTCTTTGGAAATGCTAAAGTGAAAAGCTTTTTTGTTGATGTCTATGGTAATGCTCAAATTTATGGAAATGCTATTTTTGAAGGTATGACATTAAAGGATAATGCAAAGCTGTCGGGCAATGCGCATGCTAGCAACGCCGTGGTTATTGAAGGCAATGCTCAAATTTATGATAACGCCCGTGTCACTGATCATGCCCATATTTCTGATAATGCCGTTATTTGTGACGATGCTCATGTCGGTGGTAATGCAAAAATAAGTGGCTCTGCTTATATCTGTGATGAATCGCGTGTTTTTGATGATGCTGTTATTTGTGATGCTCTTGTCTCAGGCAATTCTTATATTCATAGCAATGCCTCTCTAACTGCTAATGAAGATATCTGTGATGATGCATATCCCGAATTTGGTAGCGAAGATGATTATTATCGTCATGAGTATTATGCTGATTGTGAGGGGTATTATAATCATGATGATAACAGCGAATATGAAACTGAAGCTGCGTAAATGACATGCGCGGGCGCGGCGGGGGCGCCCCTCTTTCAAATCTTTCAAATTTCCCATTCCAAATTTTAGCAAACGTTTATCACATTAGATTGTGAGGGTATCTTTATGTGCAAAAAATATGAATTAACTAGTGAAATTAAACAAATTAAAGATAGGATTACTAAACAGATTACAACTCTTTATCGCATTCGTGCTTTAAAAGATTTTGATGATATCAAAGCTGGCGATCTAGGCGGCTTTATTGAAAAGGAAAGCAACCTCTCTCATGATGGCAATTGCTGGGTCTATGATAATGCATGGGTTTATGGCTATGCCCGTGTTTATGAAAATGCAAAAATACGCCATTTTTCTCAGGTCTGTGGTCATGTCTATGGCAATGCTGAGGTCTATGGAAAGGCTTTTATCTCTCAATATGCTAAAGTTTATGACAATGCTTGTGTCTATAGTAATGCACGTATATCTGGCTATGTTTATGGCAATGCCCATGTGAGTGGAAGCGCTCGTATTTATACAGAAGCCCATGTTTATGATAATGCGCATATTTCTTATAATGCTTGGGTTTATAATTATGCAAGGGTTTATGGGTATGCTCAGGTTTCTGGCTCTGTCTGTGTTTACAGCCATGCCAAGATTTATAACCATGCTATTGTCAAAGGTCATGCTAAAATTTATGGCAAGGTTTATGGCAATGTTATTGTAAGTGGCTATGCTGAGGTTTATGGCTCTGTTTATGGCAATGCCAAGGTTTCATATCATGCCAAGGTCTGGGGTAAAGCCTATGGCAATGCAAAATTAAACAGTCAAAGTAAAGTAAGTGTCGTTCCTAAAAAATGTGAGGTTTATGAAAATGATAATATTATCAAAATTACGGATACAGACAAATAAATGACAAGCATGGGGGGGTGCATTCTTTAATGGCTATAAACGCATATAAAATGCATTGCTAATAAACATATCATAAAAGAGAGGGTTTAAAAAAAGAAAGCCGTGCCAATTGATATGACGCGGCTTTCAAATGTCTATTCTAATGATTAAAATTAATCACCTACATGGAGTAATGAATGCATATATACAAAACGTATCATATTGCAAGCACTCTATGAGAGATATAAAAACTTATCAAAAGAAACGTAAACGATGCGTATGATCTTTTAATCACTCATTTGAATAAGAGAGTGAATTTAGAACCTATAAACTCTCATATGGCTTCAAACGTATTAAGAATAACGCCCTTTTCTTTAAAGAGATTCATTTAAAACAAAGCACATGATCATGACGCTTCTTTTAAAAACGTTTCAAAATATTAAGCTCAAAATCGAGCTGAGTGAATTCAATTAACACGTTGTCTAAAATCAAACAAATCAAAACGCTTGGTAGCTTTATCAATCCAATCAAAAGCAAATGTGTATTAAGTGAATATCTATAACAAAACCCATTTTTATATTTACGCGCGTTGGTTTTTAAAGCAGCGTTTCATAAGACAATAAACAACCGCTTTTATAAAATATAAGGTTTTCAAGATTTTGCTCTGCTGTGAAAGCTAAATCTTAGTTTTCTCATAAATGAAACGTTCTTAAGAACAAATGGTAACTAAGTTATAGCTGTTATAAAAAAAGTTTTAAACACTTATAAAGATCTCATTTTATGTTTCAAACGTTTAAACGTTCATTTAGAAAGGTTCTCATAAATGCCTTTTCTCTTTGCACACAAACGTAACTTCTTTATAAATTAGCCGGTCCATTTTGGGGCTGGCAAAATCAACCACCCCAATTTTGGGGGCGTTATCCTTTAAATAGAGGCATTCTTTAAACAATATCGCTTTTGACTCCAAAATTGAGTAAAATCCCATGCCTTTATGATGTTACAACGATTTTGAAATTTGCTTGCTTATCTTGTCTCAATAGGTGCTTCCAAATTTGGGGTGACTAAAATCTCTCAATCCAAATTTGGATCGACCCTATTTGGCTTTGTATTTTTAAACGATAACTTTTAAAACGTTTTTTTCTTTCTTGCATTATGTCATTAAAAGGCTTTTGATTTCATAAGACATAACGTTTTGAATTTCATATCTGTTGTGATGATAATATCTATATAATGCCTGCCTATCATTTTCTAAATTTTTAGTAAGCGCTTTAAAAGCGATTTGTCTTTAAATCCTTTTATGCAATCTTTATAAATTAAACCTATAAGCTTATGACAGTTTCAAAC
>NZ_JBHIMK010000104.1:0-5127 GCF_042194085.1 Bartonella sp. MU70NMGDW | reverse complement strand
AAAGGACGTAAAACAAAACAGTCTCTTCAGGGTATTTTAGGTGTACGCTATAGTTTTTAATTATATGGTTATTTTTTAGTTATCTTTAAATGTATGATTGTTTTTAAAGGTTTTTAATGAAGGTTCAGAGAACAATTTTTCAGAGAATGCAGCTTCGCTTTTCATGATAAACTGTATACCCTTATATACTTTATTATGCATTACTTTTTCTTTGATAAGAAAACTCCGAGGAAATGCTAAAGAAGCACTATAAAAACGCCCTTATATTCTTGATCAAAAAAGTATTTAAAAAACTGTAGAGAACAGTTTTTTATGGGATAAAGAGGATTTTTAAGAAGGATTGTTTGCAATCTAAGGTTGAAAATATGTTTTGTAGAGCTAATTACGTTTAGTGTCTATGCAGGCGTGAAGGGGGGAGGATATGGCTCTACAATATAAATGGAAACGACATTGTTGGATACTCATGTTGAGCAGCTGTTTTGTGCAAGCTGCTGCTGCAAATGAGGGGGGGGCAGCACTTTTTTGTCAATCTTCAAGTTATGAAAATGATAAAGTATTTCAAGATCAATACAATGAGGATATGAAAACAGGAAGATGCATACTTGGAGCATCTAATGATGTTATTATAAGGGCACGCAATGAATTAGACTTTTTAAAAAATCCTAGCGATTTTACTGAGGATAAGGGCACTCGAGTGTTTGCGAGTCAACAGGAGCTTGACAGCAGTCGTCGTGACAATGTCGGATATGATGTACAAGAAGAAAATATTGCGTTTCTTAAAAAACCTGAACTTATCTCCATTAAAGATGGGGCAATGTTAGAAAATTATATCCTTGATAATGAAGGTAAAGCATACATTTCAAATGATGGTGAGATTAATAGTCCAGGGCGATCCATTAATAACACTGTAAGGAATGGTGCAGAGCTTTATGTGTATGCAGGAGGACTCAGTGAGAATAGTAAAATTGAACATGGTGGAATTGAAAATGTTCAGGCTTTGAAGGGAAAACAAGGCTTTTCGAAAAATGCTGTCGTTAAAGAAGATGGACAACAAAGTGTTGGAAATGGAGGAAAAGTAGAGGGGACTAAAATTTATGGTGGTGAGCAACTTGTTTTCGGGGAGGGGGATGTTGGAGGAGAGGTTAAAGGGAGTAGTGCTTCTCATACTGTCATTTATGGTCAAGATGAAATACTAGGCCAACAAAAAGTATATGATGGCGGAAAAGTTTGGGATACGAAAGTTATGCGAGGGGGCGTACAAGAGGTTGGAAAAAAATCTCAAAGTGCTAAAAATGGTGGTTTTGCATTTGACACAGAAGTTTTTGGCGGTGGTAAACAGCGTATCTTAAAAGGCGGTAAGGCTATTGGAGTTACTTTAAATGAGAGCGCTATTCAGGAAATATATTCTGATGGATCTGTAAAAAATCTAACAATGAATGATGAAACAAAATCATGGGTGCATGCTGAGGCAACATTAGAAGGCAAGACACAGGTAAATCATTCTGGGCAGATTCATCTTTATGCTGGGAATGATCAACATCGTACCATAGTAGAAGATATTATTTTAAATGGAAAAGATACAAAACTGTATTCTATTACTGATGAGTTTGATGGAAAAAGTTCTTTGATACAAAAATTAAGTGGTGAAGGGAGTGTTATTTTTTCGTTTACAGGTTCTGATCCATATTATTCTCAGCTTCATGTGAATAATCTTTCAGGAAATTTACATTTCGCGTTCAATACGACGATTGCTCATAACCGTGGTGATTATCTCTTTGTTGAGAAAGGTGCTGGGAATCATACGATAAGTGTTGCTGATTCTGGAGTTGAAATCACGGATCCTTTTTCAAATAAGCGTGATTTAATTATGGATCAAAGTGGTGGCGCACATTTTACGCTAACAGATCTTAAGGGTGACAAAATTAACGCCATTGATGGTGGAACGTATATGTATGATTTGAAAGAAAGAAAGGATGAAAATGGAAAAGTTTGGTTTTTATCGGCAGACCGCCTCAGTGGACCAGAGCCTTCTATGCCAAATCCGACAGATCCTTTTTTTCCTGGTGAAACATCAACAACCCCCTCTACAGATGCAGTGTTAACGTTGTCCGTAGTTCCTGGACTTATTTTTAATAATGAGTTGCAAGTTGTACGGAATGGTAGAAAAATTTGGGACAGAAATAAGAAAGATATCGAACTATGGACTTATGGGATTAAGAGTAGAGAACGTGTTGCGACAGGCCATACACACTTTAAGCTTGGGCAGACAGGTTTAGTCTTTGGTGCTGATCAGTTGAGTGAATTAAGGCATGGAGAGTTGTATGTTGGTGGTTTCGGTAGTTATGATCAAGCACGTATTTCTCATGCACGAGGTGGTGACAGCGATTTGAGCTCTTATAGCATTGGAACTTACGCAACTTATTTTGATCATCGTGGATGGTATATGGATGGTGTTTTGAAATATAATTATTACCGAGATAATTTAAAAGCCATCTCAACGAATAATTTAGCTATTCAAAGTCATTACAATCAGTGGGCGATAGGTGGATCATTTGAGATTGGCTGTTATTTTGAACCGGCACAGAATACTTGGATGCAGCCTTATATCAAGCTAACAGGTTTGCAGGTTGAAGGCAAAAAAATAAAACTTTCCAATGGAATGATAGGTGATCTAAGCCCATTAACTTCATTCCGCAGTGAAGTTGGATTGACTGCAGGACATGAATTTTTTGTGAATTCAGAAACTTCATTAACCGCTTACATTATGGCAGCTTGGTTGCGTGAGAATATAAATAATAATTATACGACAATTAATAACCAGTATAAATTTATTACAGATTTATCAGGCAGTGCAGGTAAATTGGGAATTGGTTTAAACGGCTCGGTCAATGATAAACTGACACTTTATGCGGAAGCACATTATCTGAAAGGACATAAGATTAAGAATGCTCTTCAAGCTATTTTAGGATTACGCTATAGTTTCTAAATATGTGTGTACACGGCTGATTAACTTTATGAATGTAATTGCTTTGCAAGCTTAAACAGATAACGCTCGGTTTTGTCTTCTTGAGAGTATAGAGATCTTCTCAAACAGTAAGGATATCTTTATACTCTCCTTTGAAGGCACGAGCGTTTTTTTTGTATCTATAACTTCAAATATTGCAAATTGTTTCTTGAATTCAAGTTAACAATTTGAATTTTATTCAGATTTTCTGCCTTAAGTTAGAACTTTCTAACTGCTCATAAATACACAACTTAAAGTTGTTTATATTAAAAAAATACACTTAAAAAGTGTTTTTAAACATAAATAAAACACATTACGATACAATCTAAGACGAGTTACCTACGTAGCCGTGGGATATTTTTCTAAATAATTGAGAGTGGAGTGTCGATAATGCAGTATAAACATAAGTTAAGTTTCTCAGTATTGATGATCAGTAGTTGTCTTGTACAAGTTGCAAGTGCAGTTGAAAACAGGAATGGAGAGCTAACAAGAGCAACACATGTGCGAAATAGAGAAGAGGAACAAAAAAAATTAGAACAGATTGCTAGTTTTTTCAAAAATAATATTACGATTGAATATGGTGATGTAGAGCTTGTTGAAAATGGAGAAACTTCTGTAGGTTCCACTATTAAAAAAGGAGGGATGCAAATAGTTACACGTGCAGGAAATGCACTGAGCGCCAAAATTTTGGGAGGTCAGCAGTTTATTCATGAAGAGCCAAATATTGATCTTACAAGCGTGGAGAGAAAAAGTAGTGCATATAATTCCACAGTTTCTGGGGATGGTGGAGTAGTGGGACAGCAGAATGTGTATGATGGAGCGTGGGTTTGGTATACGAAAGTGGGAGATAACGGAGAACAAAATCTTTATGCGGGACAAAGAAAAGAGGGGGGAAAATCAATGTATGCTGAGGTCTCTGGGAATGGTAGACAGCACGTCTTAGCGCATGCTGGGTCTTATGCTACTACTTTGAAGGGGCAGGCTGTTCAAGTTGTATATCCTCAAGGGGTTGTGAATACTTTAACAATTACAGATTCTGCTAGGTCATGGTTTCATTCTGGTGTTCAAAAAGTCGTTGGAGAAGTAAGGGTCAATGATCACGGAGAACTTTATTTATTCGCTGGTGATAGGACAAATCATACGACTAAGAAAAAAATTCCTATAGAAGAGAGAGCTGATGAAACAATATTTGAGGTTGGTGAGCGGAATATAGGAGAAAAACCTCAGATTGAAATTGAAGATTTAGGGGGGCAGGGAGGAACTGTTATTTTTACTTCTATACCGTATGATCTACGACATATTTCACTTCATGTTGAGAAACTTTCAGGGAATTTACATTTTCGATTCAATATTAGTGCTACGGGGGATTCGAGTGATTACTTGTCGATTGATGAGGGTGCAGGTAATCACAAAATAAGTGTTGCAGATTCTGGTCGTGAAATTACAGGTCTTTTCTCACAAAAGAATAGTTTGGTCACAGGGATTAATTTAATTACTGATAGAAGCCACAATGGAGGCGCTAATTTTACTCTGGCAGATTTTTCGGGTAAGGATATTACAGCTATCGATGGTGGAGCTTATCAATATCAATTGCTGAAGAGAGATAGATGTGCTGATTCTAGTGATAGTGCTACAATTTGGTATTTAGGAAGAGCCTCTGAAGGTACGACACGTTCGAATACTAAAACACAGTGTGTAAACAAAAAAACGAAGGTCCCTGTTGCATTATCTGATCAAAGTTCTCCGTCTAGAGGAAAAAATACCGATCTTCATAAATCTACTAAAAAAGATCAACCCAAGCAACGGACTCCACGTCATTTAAGAGAAGCGCAGAATATCTCTAGTGTTTCTGTATCTTCCTCTCAAGAAAATCAGAATCGTCTGGTGTTTCCTCTAGCGAGTTCTCATCCTCTTTCTGATGAAGAGCAACAGGCTGCTGTTTCAGAATCTTCACAATCTTTAGCTGATCAAATGATTTTGCGTCCAGTTCATAAAGAACACCCTTCTCCACAATTGAGAGAGGCACTTTCAGTTTCTCAGTTTTTGACCACTCCCTCTACAGATGCGGTATTGTCTATGTCTGTGGCTCCAGCGATGGTTTTTCACAATGAAATGCAAACCGT
>NZ_JBHIMK010000103.1:0-5452 GCF_042194085.1 Bartonella sp. MU70NMGDW | reverse complement strand
TGCGTTACCAAAAACAACTTCGCACCAATATTTGATCTGGGCATAGTGCCTTTTGACTTTTGAATGTTGTTGAATTTTGGTAGAAATTTCTGCCTCTGAAAGAGTTTCTTTTTCACGTTGATCTGGTTTTTGCAGAAGTTCAGTGACTGCTGCCTTTCCCATTAAACGTTCATAGTTTTTTAGTTCTTGCTCTGGAAATTGCAATAGGCTCTCTCTTGCCTGTTTTACAGCTTTTGTATAACAATCAACGGTGACGCAAAGGGCGGAAAAATCTTCTTCCGCTTGTTTGCGCGTTCGATTTTTGAAGCCCAACGTGCTGGTGCCTGAAAGTTTAGCAATACTTTCAGGATGGGCTGCCATGCGCCATGAGAGCTCCTTTCCTGCAGCAGGATTTTTTTGAATTTCCTGCATTTTTTCTTGCAAAATATTTGAATCGCCATATGCACTTGCGGATAAACGTTGGATTTCCTCTCGATATGTTTGAACCAATGAATGGTGTGGAAGCAATTGAATGATTTCTTCCTCTGAGAGAATTCTTGTTGCCCTTTTTTGAGAAACTTGTGAAGTAACTGTTGAGTGTGTCGTTTCAAGTTGTTTCTGCCTTTTGGTAGAGTTGCCTCTTGTTAGAAGCGTTGTTGGATTTGTTGATGCATGTACAGTTTCTTCTTCTAAAAGAGATTGTCTTTCCTCATCTTTTTCCAGTATGGATGACAGTCTTTTGCTTTGTGAAAGCGTTTCTTTAGGGAGGGAGTCACCGCCTGATACTTCTGCTGCTGCTTTTTCATAGAGCTCTATAAGTTCTTGTATTGAAGGAGATGGAAAAGGGTGAGGGTGATCTTTTTTCATGTATGTTTCCTTTCAAGAATTGTTTTAGAAAACCTCTTTGGTGCACACTCTCGCCCTTTATACTTTTATGGTTTTTATAAGAAGAAAATTGAGTGGTCTCCAAAGATCGACGCTATTTATCACTGTCGTAATGGGAATTTGTGTCTTTTATACAGTTTTTTTGTGAAATTTTATCAATAAGTTATAGTCAATTACTGCATCCATTTTTAGGATTATTTTCTATCACAAGATAAAACAATTCTTGGCGCAACCGCAATGAAACGATTTACGCCAAGAGATTACATGAAAACCAAAAATTTATGTGTTTTTACGTTTATGCCTTACACGGCATAAGCCATTCCTTTTTCGGTTGCATGTTTTCGTTGTTGTGAGCCGTGCTCTGGATTAGCCTGTTCTCTTCCTTTTGCGTGATGATGGCGATGATGGTAGTGATGTCTGTGCTCTGAGTCTCTTTCTGGACTTTCGTGTCTTTGACCTCTTTCTCTTTCCTGCTCCCGTGTAAACTGTTTATGGAGCTTTTGTGTAGTATGGATATGTCTCTCAAGAGCTGAGCAAAGGGGAGAAAAACCCTCTTCAGCTTCTTTGCGTGCGTGACTTTTTATGCCAAGTGCTTTCCTACCTGCAAGCTTACCCGCGCTTTCAGGATTTTCTGCAAGGTCCCGCAAGACTTTTTCTGCATTTTTTGGATCGTCAAGAATCTTAGCCAAGTGTTCATTCAAAGCATGTTCGTTACCGTAAACAACGTTGCACCACTCTTGGGTTTCTCTTACACCATATTGAAAACTTGTGTTTTGTAAAAGCTTTGTTGTAATCTCATCTTTCGGGGTTCTGGGAGATGTTGTCGTTCCTCTGCCAACGCCTTGGTAGATGGGATTTTCTCGTTGTTCAGACTCTTGCCCGCCTTCAGCACCCATGCCAACCGTTGCATAGACAGATTCTAGCGGTCTTTGGGGGGAGCGCCCACCACTTTCACCAAATTCAAGCTCTGCATAGAGATGTTCTGGTTCATGGGGATATCGTCCACCTTGTGCACCTTCACCAATTGTCTCGTAAGGGGACGTTTGCCAACCTTTCGCCTCCAGATCCGTTACTGCATAGGGATCTACGAGTTTGTCGGCGCGTCGCCCATCACTTGGTCTCCCACCAAGTCTGTCATAGGGATTTTCTAGTGGCTTTTGGGGAGCATAGATCGTTGTTGGTGGTTGTTGAAGTGTATATTGTTGTGGGTTGCGCTGTTCTTTGGGTGGTTTGTTAACCTTTGCGTAGAGGTCTTCTACATTAGAAGCTCCTAGGTTTTGTTGTTCTAGTGGCTTTTTGGGAGCATAGACCGTTGTTGGTGGTTGTTGAAGTGTATATTGTTGTGGGTTGCGCTGTTCTTTGGGTGGTTTATTAACCTTTGCGTGGAGGTCTTCTACATTAGAAGCTCCTAGATTTTGTTGCTCAAATTGTCGTCTTAGTTCATCTACATTGGTAGAAGCGGTTGGGTAACTTTTTTTCATGGCTGTTTCCTTTCAATATTTTTAGAAAACCTCTTTGGCGTTGGCGCATTCCCTACTTTTTGATAACTGTAAGACACAAGGCAGATATCGAATTGAATGACCTCCAAAGATTTCGCGCTATTCATATTTATATGTAGTGGACATTTATGTCTTTTATACAGTTTTTTTATGAAATTTTATCAATAAGTTATAGTAAATTACAGGATTCATTTTTAGGACTATTTTTTGTAACATTCTAAAACAACTGGTGGGCGCAATGGAGATAAAATGATTTGCGCCAAGAGTTAGTTGGAAGAAAAAAGTTCACTCGTTTTTAGCCGGTAAGAGCAAGTGATGAAGAGCGATTAACTTTTAAGGTGGGAGCTTGACATTGTGCTTCTTTGGTGTTCCTTACAGTATTCGCAATTTCTTTTGCTCTGCTTTCTGATGTTCCAAGTAGGCAAGCTAGTCTGGTATAATCTTTTTCTTGTATGGCTTTACGATCTTCTGAGGATAGACGATTATGTAGTTGGCGCGAAAAGTGATGGAGTTCTTGTCGCAGTGAACGAGAATGCAATAAAGCTTCTCTTTGTTGTTCTCTTGGTAAGGCAAACAGGTTTTGTAAATTTTTTCCAGGTGTTTCGACGGTGTGGCTCAGGCGTTTTTGTTCTCTTTGATGTTGTTCTAAAGTTTCTTCTTTTGTTTGTTCTGTTATTGTGGCATAATTTTTAAGGGCTTGGCTGAGTTGTGGAACAGTTTGTTCCGCCTGTCTGCGATTTGGACTTTTCATGTCAAGTATTTTTCTTCCTGCAAGTTTAGAAATTGATTGAGGGTTTTGTAAAATTTCATTGGCAAACTGATTTCCTAAGCTTGGATCTGCCGTTAAGATATCCGTTTTTGTCTTTAAGGCGTGGGCTTTACCATAAACAATCTTTGATAAGTTTTCGATTTCTTTTCGGCATGCTTCAACATAAGGGTCATTTGAAATCCTTGTGAATAACTCTTCATGTGTGAGAGGTGCTAATGTCTCTTTTGGGATCAGTGTTTCTTGTAAGCTTTGAACGTTGTTTTTTTGAAAGCAGAGGCGGGCACCGTTTTGTAATGTTTTGACGAGTTCTGGGGGGAGATCATCTTTGTGGCCGACGACGAAAGCACCGTCTACTTCCATGACAAAACCTTCTGCTGAAAAACCTCTAAAGATGCCTTCATAGGGGATCCCTTCTTTTGCGGCAACAACAATACGATTGTTAATTTCATCTAGTCCAGCATTTCTCATTTGGGAGATGAATTCTTTTAAAATAAGGGATTTTTGCGGATGCGTGATATCTTCAAAAAGATCCTTCATCGGTTGGGGATTGCCATATTGCATGGCTTCAATACAAGCTGCTGTCATGCGTCTTTTTGTGATGAAAGAAAAGTCAATGGTATGTCCTGCTGCTTGTCCAAGTTTTTCCATAAACATTCGATTTACGCGCCCATTCCCTTTTCGGAAAGGATGTGCGTGCTCGAGCACCATAAAAACTTCAGCGGCATTTTCAGCAAATTCTTGGCGCGATAAACCTTTTAAATTGTTCTTCTCATTAAGTGTTTTTTCGAGTTGTTTTAGTTTTTTTTGAATCTGCGGTCCGACAGCAAAAGGAACTTCATAACCTTTGGGACGCATCGCCGGCATATGGGCAGAGGTTCCGTCTTCAAATGTAAAGGATACATCACGGGTTTTTCCAGCCCATTCAAAAGTTTTGTGGAAGAGGCTCCAGTGAATTAATTTTAAATAAGTGGAATCAAATTTTTGTGGAAGTGGTTCATGGCGAAAATTGACAGCTTCTCTGGCGGTATCATGGGCACAGCGTTCATACAGTTTTTTGGGATTTTTTATGCCGTATTTATTTTTGAGTGTTAAGGTACCTTTATATAAATAATTTTGCTCTAACATATAATCTCTCCTAAGTAGGGTGGTGGTTGATAAGCGTCTTAAACGCTGCATATGAAAAATTCCCCTTCGCGTATTCTTTTGAGATTTTTGGTGTTATGAGAGGGAGTGCTTTTCCCTCAAGTGTATGGATGGTTGTATCGATCGTTTTGTGATACTTTTGAAAGGTTTTCTGATGTTTCTTTTTGTTTATTATCCTGTTGTGCTGTAAAATACTGGTATTGAAGGTGCTGGTATGAATCCCATGAGTGGTCAGAAAATGGATTATCTACAAGTTGACTCTGGAAAAAACTCCATTCTTTGAGGTGTAAGGAAGAGGTCAAAAAGAAAAACGTTGCTTAAAATTGTTGGTTTTTTTCTTTTAATAAAGTTATTTGTAAGAGCGCTTTGATGAAGATCGTGGATATGGCGGGTGCAATCGCTCTTGGTTTGCGGATGGAGTTGGTACTTTTCATACACAGTACTTAGATTAGTGAATCTATGGGCAAAAGCAGTCATCAAGAATCTTTCTCCATTATGTTTTTCTTATTGCTCCATACGAACATCTTGCCATATGAAAATCTCGTTTGTGTATGTTTGAAACAAATTGTTTTTTATTTTGATTGTTGCTCTTATCGTATTGCGCTTCTTTAAGATCCATAAGAGAGGAATCCCTTTCTTTGGTTGGGGAGAAAGGCTTTTTTTCAGCGCTTTATCATTAAAGTAGAACACTTTATGATATCGTAAAGGGGGAAAAGCTTGTATAAGGATGATTTATTCATTTTGATGTATATCTAAAATGTTTTTTTTGGAAAAGTCGATGTTCTTGAATGTAGGTGTCTTGAGAGTTCTTATCTCAAAGATTAAATTTTGGGTTGTTTGTAGGGGACAAATTATACACAAAAAGCTTTGGAGGAATGTATTTGCAGACTTTCCTCAGTGGAGATGTTGGTTTAGTTATAGGTGATTTGATGAGGGGATTGGTGTTTTTTATAAAGACGATGGGCGCTGGTAAAATGATACACAAAATACAAAAAGGAAAAAACACGGATTTTTTTTATCATGTTTTCCCTATGTGTGTGAGGAAGCGGGTAAAAACTTTTTGTTAACGGGCTTTTAAAAAACAGAAATGTATATTGTTTTTGTTCTTTTCATAGTCAAGATCTCATAAGAGGAGGTTAGTTTTTCTTTTGTGGGGCAAAGCGGTTTTTTGCAGCTG
>NZ_JBHIMK010000102.1:0-5485 GCF_042194085.1 Bartonella sp. MU70NMGDW | reverse complement strand
TCAATCAGGCGAGAAAAACCGTCAATCATGTCATTGATCACGGGCATGAAACGCGCGCCAATAAAGCTCGCGATACCGCCTATTTTTTTCTTAAAGGCTCCCATTTTGTCACTCAAATCTGCTGCATAGCGTGCAACATCGGCACCTATCAGCCATTTTCCTTTCCGCGCTTTTGCAAACAGTTCTTTAATGGGTGCCATGCCTTGTGCAAGCATGGTCGCCATTTCTTTACCATCGCCCCCAAACAGCAGAGCGGCAATATGCTGTCTTTGTGCTTGATTTTTCATCTTACTCATCTTGTCGGTAATTTCTTCTAACAAGACAGAAGTGGATTTGAGTTTTCCAGAAGCATTTTTGACAGAAATGCCAAGTGCTTCAAAGCCCATCATGCCTCTTTTTTGTCCAGCATAGGCTTGTGCTGAACGCCTATTTAAAACCGCTAAGGATTGTTGAAAAAGTTCGGCAGAAGTGCCTGAATTATCGGCTGCATCACCCCATAATTGAAGTGATGCAACACTCATATTTAAATGGTGTGATGCGTGATAAAGACTATCTCCCAGATGCATGGTTTTCATGGTGAGGGCGGCTACACTTGCCACAAGACCACCACCAGCAAGCCCCAAGACACCAGTAAAGACCGAAGCACGGCTTGCCGCCACTCCAAGAGCACTTTGAACGCCATGAAGGCTTTTTGTCATGTTTTTGACAGCAGCAGAAAAGCGGGGAATACCCAAACTATGTGAGAGTGTTTTTGACAATGTATCGAATTTTTTTTGAAGATGTTTGAGAGGCGCGGTGAGTTTGTCTTCAAGAGATAGCTTCACCTTTGCATCAGCAACTTTTTCACTCATTTTGTCTTATACCTTTCTGCTGCTTGTTTTCGCCAGAATATGAGTTCTTGCGGTTCCATTTCCATCATCTTTGAAAGGGACCAATGGAACACAATGGTAATATCGGCTATGAGTTTTGCGGCGGTTTCCCAGTCGAGGTATCCCGCCGCTTGATAAAAGACTCCAAAATCTCTCCAATGCTCGACAAGTCATTAATATCGAGTTCTCCAACCGCTTCATGTGCCCATCCAGAAAGACGTGCGATCATAGCGATTGTTTGCTCTATGCCTTCTTTTTTGTCGATTGCTTGCACATCTTTTGTTTTGGGGCGCTGTAAAGTAATTTCGGTGTGCTCTTTTCCTTCAAAAGTAACAGGTATCAATAATTTATGTGTAATGCTTGTTTGGACTGTCATTTTTATAATCCTACATTGTCTCTATGGTCTGCGAGTTGATTGACGCCATTGAATTTTCTCACCAAGTTGAGGACATCTATCTCAACGATTTCAACGTCCTTCTGGACATATTTGAAATACTGCAATGTGAAGGTAGTTGTGGATGTTGCTTTGCTGCCCGGTTGCCATTCTGCCATTTCAAAGCCTTTGCATAGTCCTCTCATGGTAATGACAACACCTTCTGCTGGTGTGCCTTGCGCTTGCATTGAACTTCGTAATGAGATATCGACATCTGTGCGCCCCAACAGTGCCATCAATTCTGGAGAGCAATCAGAAATGGTCATGCTAAGTGTGAGGGTTTCAAGACCAAGGTCAACTTCAATAGAGCTATCCATGCCTCCACCACGATAACTTTCAACAACCAAGTTCAAATTCGGTAATGTTACGCTTTCACATTTTGCTTGATAGGGAATACCGTCGACAAAAATGTTAAAATATTTCAAAACTCTTGGTAAAACGGGGATAGCCATTAAAAAATCTCCTCTAAATAATCATTCACAATGCGTGAACGGAATGTGATGTGTTCTGCTGGTGTTGTTGGTGTGAATTCGACATTGAAATAGATTCTGCCGCCTTCAATAGCGCTTGCTGTATTCAACTCTAGATCAGGCGTACAGCGCCCACCAAGAATGGCGCCTTGTGCTTTCAAATCACGCAAATAGGCATTGACGCTTTCACTGACATCATTCATGTAGGTTTTTTTGATATTGCGGTCGACAGCCCATAGATGCCCGCGCAAAATGGCGTCATTGATCATATCTGCGGTTCTTACCACCGATAAGAAAGCAAATTTTGTATCACTTGAAAGGGTGCGATTACCCCAAAGACGATAACCGTTTTCGCGGATAATTGTTGTGATATTTTGTTCGTTAAGAAGGTTGGCGCGGCTTGATCTGTCACCAATGGAAAAATCAATGGGGCGCGCAGTTCCCACAATGCCATTGATCACTTTGTTTGAAGGAGAATGCCAAAAACCGTGTGTAAAATCAGTTTTGGCAATGACACCAGCAACCGCTGCACTTGCCGGCTGTTCTATGATCTTTCCATCACGATTTACCTTTACAAAAGGGTCAATAAGAATGACGCGCTTTGAATCAAAATCCTTTGCTGCACTAAGGGCTGCTTCATCTGTTGTGTTTGGTGCATCAAGCACCACAATAGCGCGTAGGCGTTCAGCAATGCCAATGAGTTCTGCTGCGACGGGGTTGGCAGTTGCACCAGTTCCATTCTCTTCAATATTCACACTGGAAGGGCGTTGATGTGTAAAGCCTGGAGCGATGAGAATGCGTGGTGTTTGTCCCACAATGGACCCCGCTCCAATCAAAGCATGAACACCTTCATAAGCGCCATTTGCGTTTACACCGCCAAGAACATTGGTGAGTGTTGCATTTTCATTGTCACCCTCGTTCACGCGCACGACAACAACAATGGCACCCACTTGCTTGAAAATGAGATCAAGGGCATTAGGTAGGGTGCCTTGACGCTTGCCTGTTTTATCCAGTTTAGCGGCTTGTGAAAGTGAACCCGTAACCAAAACGGGTGTGTTAAGAGGGAATGCTTGTTCATCGGCATCGGGTGCTGTGCCAACAATCCCGATAACTGCCGATTGAACCGCGCGAAGGGGGCGGGTGCCGTCGTCAACCTCGACAACTTCAACACCGTGTAAAAAACCTGTTGCCATACTTTATGCTCCTTTAAATGAGGGGTGAATTAAAATGAATGGGAAAAATGAGGGTTGGATTTGAAATCGCACCCTTTAAAACAGCAAATCATAAGGATTTTGGTTCACTCGCATTTCAAATGCGAGTGAATAGTAAAGGGTAGCATTTCAAATGCGATCCTTTGAAAACAACAATATATGAAATAATTTTTTAAAAGCATATTGACACTAATAAACCCTCATGTTAATCGAATCACAAGTGCTAGAAACACTAAACCATTAGCGGATAGGTCACGTAAGATCTCTCCCATGCATTTAAAATACTGATTGTCTTTTATGCTATTATTGGCATATAACGATTTTGTCGGGTGTAGCTATGCTATACAATACCTTCTCACGAGGGGAAGACATAGCGACGGACTAATGGCCGTGTTTCTAACGCCCGGCACCCTTAGGGGTGTCAATAGAGACATTAAAACCATTAGGAGTTCATCATGAACAATTTAGTGACAATCAACAATGCTGGTATTGCTGTTACAACTTCTTTAAAAATTGCAGAGGGTGTGGGTAATACGCATAAAACAGTTATACAGTTAGTACGCAATAATCGTAAGGATTTTGAAGAGTTTGGTTCACTTGGATTTGAAATCCAAGTGAGTAAAAGAGACGGTAAAGGTGGTCAAAAGAGAGAAGTTGCTATTCTCAACGAACCACAAGCCACTTTACTCATGACCTATATGCGTAACAATGATACGGTGCGTGCATTCAAAAAAGCACTCGTCAAAGCTTTCTATGATTTAAAAAACCAATTAATTGATAATGACCGTGATACACGCTTTGATTTTCCAAGCAACTGGGATGAAATGGGACCTACTGAAAAAGCTGTTTATATTTATGGACCGCTTCACATGCATCTTGTTAAAGCTTTTACATTAGCAGAAGAGAGCAAACATTATAAAACGCTTGTTGAAGAAGCCAAGCGAGTTTTAGTAAGCCCTGTTGTAAAAGTAGCTTAAGTTAAAAACATGATTTTATCTCCTCGTCTTTGAGGCGGGGAGGTAGTTAATGGCTCTGTTCCATTTGTATATCCACTTTATTAGCTGTTAATGTTGGAATAGAAGAGACATCAATGTCCCTCAAGGCATGCCATGTATCATAATTGGCTTGAAGCTGTAGCCAAAGGGCTGGTCCATTTCCTAACAATTTACCAATGCGAGCTGCTGTTACGGCTGTGACTGGACGTTCTCCTTTAAGGATACAGTGCAAGTGCTGGCGTGATATTTGAAGAATCCTAGCAATTTCGGTTTTGCTTGCATTTAAATGTTCTAAGGATTCAGCTAAAATTTCTCCTGGATGAGAAGGACAACGATTAGGATTACGTGTGGTCATGGATAGTTTCCTTTACAAATCTTAAAACCTTCAGTGGTATTGCTCTAGATCAACATGGTAAACGTGTCTGTCTTTAAATTCAAAAGTGATACACCAAGGACCATTGATATGAATTGTGTAGCGAGTTGGAGTAAAGCCTTTAAGCATATGAAAATTATAACCTGGTACATTGATATCACTAACTTGAGAAGCAGCGTCAAGGGCATCAAGACGGCGAATAATACGCTGTTGAAGCCTGCTATCAATCTTACTTTTTCCTGTTTCCCAGAGAGATTGGAGGTCTTTATTTTTAAATGTTTTGATCATAGCAAACTCAACAACTTTATTTTAAGTAAGATGTAATGTATTAAGTGACAACTGTCAACAAAAATGTTACAATTTAATATGATTAATGCCAACACTGTGGAACTAAAGGAATTTAAGAAATGAATATCAAACCAATTCGTACAGAGAGAGATTATCAAGAAGCTTTAGAAATTGTGTCTGCAATGTTTGACAATCAACCTAAAGAGAATACTCCAGAATTTGATCAAATGGAGGTTCTTGTGTTGTTGATTGAAGCGTATGAAGCAGAACACTATCCTGTTTCTCCTCCTCATCCTATTGAGGCTATTAAATTTAGAATGGAACAAATGAACTTAAGTGCTAAAGATCTTGTTCCTGCGATTGGTCATTTAAATCGCGTTTATGAAATCTTGAGTGGAAAAAGAAAACTAACACTGCGCATGATTAAAAATTTGCACCAACAGTTTAATATCCCACTGGAAAGCCTAATAGCTTAGACTTGTTTTTCTTTTCTCCACCTCATGCGTAAAGAGAAGAATAGGCGCATGGAGGGGATAAATTTGCACGTTAACATCAAGGATTTTACGACCATACCAACGGCTGTCTGATCAAATATTGCTAAAAACTCAGATCCCTTGCCATTCTTAATAAAGTGAATACGAAGTTTAAATTCTATTGTCATTTTGCTCTCCAAATTAATGAAGAGACCATAACAATCATCTACACTCTCTCATAAGACTGACACTGTCAGTCAAAAAAAGCCCTTTCAAAGGGCTTTTAAAGAGTTTTAAAAAGGACTTTAAAGAAAGAAAATCATACAAGCCTTATCGCCTAGACTTGATTATCTTTCTCTTGTAGTTCTTCTAT
>NZ_JBHIMK010000101.1:0-5531 GCF_042194085.1 Bartonella sp. MU70NMGDW | reverse complement strand
GTGGTAGAGCACTCCCTTGGTAAGGGAGAGGTCGAGAGTTCAATCCTCTCTCGCAGCACCATTTTATTCTTCTTTTGCCTCTCTCTTCTTGCCTCTATAAGCCTTCCCTATAAGCATAAATCTTTTCCTCCAGCCTTTATCGGCTTCATCAAATCCCCCATCCTTTAAACCACGCGCTTCAATGGCTACAAATCAATGGTTTCAAAATCAATGGACTGAATGACGCGCTTAATCTCCAAAATGCTTTATGAGCGGCTTTTGAAATTGACACCCCCCAAAGAATATTTCCCCTCCCATTACCTCCCCCTTTTTTCCTTGCCCTCCTCTTTCCTTTCTGTAAGATGCCCCCCTTATCCTTCTCTTTGCCAAGCCTCACTATTCCCCCTCTTGGCACCCTTACCCCTTTCTAACATTTTTATTTCTTGAATATTTTTCCCCCACAAGCTCACCCCGCTTGTAATATGCAGACAAACGATTTTACTTGATTCAATAAATATAAGAGAATTTGAATAAGAAGGTTTAAAATAAGAACATCTCACACTATTTCAGGCTCTCATTGAAATTCAAATTGAATCTCAATAATAAATTATTATAAACTCATTGTTTGAACACATCCCATTGATACCCTTAAAGCCCCCCCCAAACCAATAATCTCATCTTTCTCGCCTCTCTGTCCACCTCAAGCAGTACAAGCATTCCCTCTAAAAATTAGAATAAGCTTCATCGATCCTATTCGTCATTTACAACAGATCTAACAGAGCCATTTCCAGAACCTCCTCTCAACTCAATTCCTTCCCCATTCTCCCCTTTCATGACCAAAAGAAAAACCAAACAGCGATACCCCCCTCAAAGCTTTCAATAAGCCACCCCACGCTCCCATAAGCCACCCCAACGGCTCCCCATATGCCAAACACCCCACATACCAGCCATCCCATATACCAGAAAATTAATAGCCCGCCGTTTCAAAGAAGATCCCTCATTACCAATTTTATACACTATGATTTTCCACGTGCTCTAAGCCACTCCTCTTTCAAGACGCTCTTTTTTATACGAATACTTTAATTTATACGGATAGCGTTATTCCTCTTGCAGAAGAACCCTAAGAGCGAAGAATTCTCTTCCCCTCTATTCTATTGAAATCAAACACCCCTCTTCGCTTACAGTTCACAAGGCTTACAGTTCACAAGCAGAAAGATCCGTATGGCATAAAACTTTTCAAGAAAAGCCTACCTTTTATGAAAAGTCCCCCCACAGTGAATGAGATTATGAATCATCCCAAGAGCTAAAGCCCATGTCGCAATCTTGAGAACGAGCTCAAGATGATACCAACTTACTTTTTCATAAAGTAAAGATGAGGTGTGCAATATTTATAATCTACATTTATAATCCACGAGGTTTTATCGTTACCTCTCACGATACCATTTACAAGCCCCAGCATGAAGTTCACGAACGCCGGTATGAAATGGGCATGAAATGAGTATAAAAAGAGCTTGGAGCAAGATGTCTCTTTAAAACAAGCGCATGACTATGCACAACAAGTATATTTCGTTTAGAGCATTTTGGATATTTCCCACTCCCGCCCTAGAACAAACATTTTGGTGACAGGACCTCCCTTATATTTTCTGCATATTTTCTACTGCCCTTGTCTCCTCTGTCCTTGTCTCCTCCAAAGAATAAAAAGTCTCCTCCAGCGAATAAAACCCCGCATGTGCGGGGTTTTATCCTGTACTACACCCTTATTTAGATACAGTATGATCACTATCGCTGTTTTCATTAAATACATTTTTTACATATATTTTCAACACAAAAATAACACATATTGATTTATTCAACAAAAATCATTAAACGTTAAAATGATGAAATTATTATTCAAAACGTACGTCATAATATTTATAACGTTTTTTTCTGTATCCCTATTATTGGGGTGTACTCAAGTAAGCGACCTTTCTGAATACGATAGGCTTTACCAAAAATATGTCCATGAAAATTACACTCCTTCAGCATATTCTCAGAAATTAGAAAAAGCAAAAAAAGAGGTAGAATATTTAAAAGCGTATATAGAAAAAACTGTAGACATACCCCATGACAAAAGTCAATTTTGGAGACATTTAATAACATTGCCCAGTAATCCTCCAGAATTTAATATTTTTAAACATTATCACATATTGCTTGTTTTTTGTGGACGCTTTTTTGATTTATGGCAAGGTGATAAAACGATGCCCACACTTACATTTAACGATTTACCAACAAGACTTAGAGCTTTTGAAGCTGACGGGATGAAACACATGAAAAATTGGAATTATGTAGAAAGATTTTTCCGCGACGCAAAGTTTGAAACAAACTTTGATGATCCAATGTTTGCGTACGCAGAAAAATTTTTGGATTCTCCCAATGGCATTAGTCGAAAAGAACAAACTCTTCAGACAGAACGGCTCATAATAGAGTATAATCTCCAACGTTTTCAAAACACAGCAACAATGTGCGTTATGGCTAGATCGGTATACCTTGCAATGATGCCCAAAGAAAATGTAAAACCGCCCGTAAGATATAGCACTTTTGAAAAATGGAAGCAGTATTTAAAAAATCTTTAAACGGATAATAAAACGCCTTTCAAAATACTTCTAAAGAACCATTAAGCCCTCTCACAATGACTATAATCAAGCACAAAAAGGGTATAAAAACAATGTTAATTAAACAGTCTTTATTGAGAAGCGTCTTAATTATCACCCTTTTAACAACGCATCTTTTTTATTCTTCAAAGGGATATACTCATTCAAATGAACTATTCTCTTCAAAAGAGATTACAGAAAGAGAGAGATTATTCCGCATTTTCCTCGTTAATGGAAGTAGCTGGTGGTCAGAAAAATTCTACCAAATTCTCTGGATAGAAAAAACATTTTTTTTGGAAAACAAGTGGCGGTCATCGCAACGGCTTTATGAAAAACATGTCAATATAATAAAAAAATGGCAGAATATAATCAAAAAACGACATCATGTATTTAATACTCTGTGTAGCCTTATAGAATTAGAAATAGATGCAATGCGACATGTGAATGAAGCAAAACACTCTAATGAGCATACCCATCTCTCAAACCGTATGAAACACATAGAGACATATCAAGAGCGTATAGCTAAAAACAAGAAAGAACTTGAGAAACTTGATCATGAAATTGAGATCTTATACAGAGTTATCATAGAATATACAAAATTACCATAAACCTTGATCTATTCATTCCATAACTTTATGAAAAGTGCTTCTCAAAGGGTATCCTGCATTTTCAAGCATTTTGAACTATCTATCGCCATCTTGAGATACAAAGTGCCAAAGTACATACAATTTTTTGTATTTTACCAACACAAAAATAACACATATTGATTTATTCAATAGAAATTACTTATCAAAGCTCGTTAGAAACAAAAGATAATAAATACCCTATGTTTAAACACTTTATTTTATTTGCTATAGCAATCAGCGCTGTTTTTATTCACGCATCATACAACCCGTGGATGTAGAAAAGACGAATTTTTTGTTGGGAATACTTCTCCGATCAATTGTATTTCCAAAGAATATATAAAACAAAAAATAGAAAAGAAGATATTGGAAAAAGAACACGAAAGATAATGGTTAGAGCTTGAAAAATTTGCTGTTATTGCTTGTCCAAGTAGAGAGTTTCCTGTTTACCCTGTTTTTTCTATTATCGATTGTATTTCAGAGGAAGAACCCAAACAAAATCGTTTTAATAAAGATAAAATCAATATAATGTACTTATTCATGCAATGCTTTATCGTAGGATTCATCATAACAACGATAACGTCCGTTCCCATTAGTTTACTTTGGCGTTTTAGATTTAAGGTTCCTGCCTGTTTATTTACAATAATGACAACCTTGGATTATTGCCGTCCCTTTATATTTGATTTATCGTTTCTCTTTTAATCTATTTTTTTAAAAAATACTTCTAAAACATTAAAAAAACCTGCTTTTTCAAGCGTTTTGAACTGTATCTCCCCTCATTTAGATACAATAGCCCCAAGTACAGCCCCACCATTCAATACGATTTTCACCATACTTTAAACATAAGATAATACCCATTGATATATTCAACAAAAATCAGTTAAGCTATCCTATAAAATAAGAGCAATACACAAGTAGCAGTATTTAATGATATTAAATGAAGATGATTATTATGGAATTCTTGATGTAAGCTACGAATGCAACGATAAACAAATAAAATCTGCTTTTCGTAAATTAGCTCTGTAATACCATCCTGATCATAATCCTAGTACCGAAGCTAAACAAAAGTTCAGAAAAATTCTTGAAGCCTATGAAGTTCTTAAAGATCCTCAAAAGAGAGCTGCTTACAATCAGTTCTATCATAAAACCTCTGAAAACAATCACAAAACATATGAAAGTAATCACAAGACTTCTGAAAGAAGTAGAAACCAAGAGAACAGAATAAGAGATAATATAAATATAAATAATATCAAGCGTGTAATTTTCATTACTTTTGGAATAACGCCTCTAATTTATGGTACAATTTCACTCTTTACGTGGAATATACCACTAGGAATAATAAGTATAGGGTTATTAATTCTCGTCAGTATAAAAGGATATTTGGTAAAGATTGGTAAATTGATATTCTGGCTCATACTCATACAACAATTTTTAATGTTTACCAGATTTATATTGAAAATTATCTCATGAAAATGCTTTTGAAGAGTATTAAGAGCGACCCACAGTGAATTCATAAAATGTGGTCATTTTTGATTTTCTATAACAAGGTAATGTAGAGAAACATAAAGATTATAATATCTCTATCCGTTCTTTCCCTATTCTCCCGTTTTCCCCACCCCTTTATTTTCTTCCACAATCCGCCCGCCACCCTTTCCCCCAACAAGCCCACTTGACTCCACACAGACTTTTTCTCATGCTCCTACATTCTTTTCCCCATATCGGCTAAAAAATCCCCCTAACCTCGCAAAGCACCCGCAAGTTTCTCATCCATAAGCTCTTCTCTTCATGCCCCCCCTGTCTCATATCAGCCCCCCAATTCCCCTTATCTCCCCCCCCTTAACACGCAACACAAAAGCTCCCAGCCCCCCCCCCGGATCTCGACGTCTAAACATCTGTCTCACTTCTCCCGTCAAACATCTCCTTCCATTTTCCAGCATGCTTTACCTATCACTTCAAGCTCCCTACTTGCGTGCCCAGAAAACACAAAAAACAGCTCTTTCCCCCCTTGAACGTACCTTTTTATAGAACTTTGCCTCTCCTCAACACTGCACACGATCCCCCTCTTCCCCGCCTCATTCTTGTTTTGCCCTCCAGCAGACGCTTTGTATTCGCTCCCCGCTCTCTGTTTTTCATTTCCTTCAAAGAAATTTCTGTCCTTATATGAAAATCTGTCCCAATACTCTTAATTTGCTGTACCATCTTCTCCAAAGCCTCATTAAAACGGCTAATTTCATTTTCCAGCTTGCAAATATACGCTTTATTACGATAAGGAGGTTTAATTAAAGGAGGCATATAAGGC
>NZ_JBHIMK010000100.1:0-5563 GCF_042194085.1 Bartonella sp. MU70NMGDW | reverse complement strand
GATACTTAATCTTGCTATTGCCTTTTTTCTCTCCTTCTCCATGCGTCGCTACAAAGGCACTATCTGCTTCGCTCCAGCTCAAAGAATCTTTTTTCGCGTTAGTAATCTGATTGATAATCTCTTTTTTTGCATTTGTGATAGAAGTCCCTACACCCTCAAAGGCAGAAGCTACATCAGAATAGCTTTTATCTTCTTCAGTGCCATCTTCCTTAACAGTCTTAACCTTGAAACTTGGATCTGTCCACGCTTCACCCTCATACTTGGCACCTCCGCCTAAATATTTTGCTGTATGTTCAGCAACCTTAGTAACATTTTCATTGGTGGTAAAAAGCTGTGAACCATTAACCGCATCTGTCGAGGTTCCTGAGAGTTCACCAGAACTCACACCGGCGATTGTCCGTTCCTTACCGTCTTTGTTGAAAATACTAAGTTTAGTGCCGCCTGATCCCTTAGCAATGGTGATAACAGTCGATTCCCCCGAACGGAGACTACGCGCTAAAGTTATCTCTTCTTCTTCCTTAACAAGGATACTATCTCTTACATCAGCAATTTCCTTATTTGTTGTAAATAACTGCGATCCATTCACTGCCTGTTGTGAAGTCTCAGTGAGTTCTGCAGCCTTAACTTTCTTTATCTCTTTACCTCCAGCATCAATACCATCGGTCGTTATTTTCGGACCATCAGTAATGACCAGACCTTTTGCATCTAGGGTGGTTGTGCCTGCCTTTAAGCTCGTTAATGCAACATCTTGAGCTAAATCAAATTTTACATTATTATCTTTATCGCCTTTTGTAATGTTAAGATTTGTACTTCCAGTGGAAAAATCTACTCCGCTATCCATAATGACTGTTTTAGCATCTTTACCACCAACAGAGAGTTTCCAACCGTTTTCTCTTACGACCCTTTCTAAGTCTTTCAATTGTATTACATTCACTGCGTCTGAATCTTCACTACCAGCCGCTACACCTGTAATTTGGCGCGTTTTGCCAGCATCAATATCACCAACACTAACAGCACCTAATGTAGATTTCCAATAAGATGCCGTATTTACTGCAGGTCCCTGCAGCACAGAAGTATAACCCGGAACACCAGCAGCCCTATTAGCTCTAGTATAGCTTCCTATTGCAACACTCCCTTCCACCATCCCCAAAGCTTCGTGACCTAGCCCGATACTATCCAACGCCTGCGCTTTTGAATAGTAACCGATAGAAATGCCATTTTTAGCATCATCCCATACCGATGAACGCCGACCAATACCAATCCCATCTTGTCCTCTGACTTTAGAAACACGCCCTAATGCAATCGAATAATCACTCTTCGCAGTTGTATAATCATCTGGATATTTATTTGTAATATCATCAGAACCTATTGCGATACTATGCTGACCCAAAGAGTGCGCCGAGTGTCCTATAGAAATACTATTCAAACCTGTCGCCTCTGCACTATTCCCCAAACCGATAGCATTTTTTTCTGTCGCCTGTGTAAAAGGACCTACAGCAATAGCACTGCCAGCCGCCAATGTACTAACACCAATAGCAATCCCCTGATAATTCTTAACTTCAGCTGATAAACCGATAGCTATTGCTCTTTCAGCTGCTGCCCTCGCTCCAACACAACCAATTTTACCGCTTGCAGTTTTACAATCTGGGTCATCTCTACCTATTGCAATACTTGAGTAAGTAGTTGCCTTTGCAGTATCGCCCAACATAATACCTTGATCAGCTTTCGCGTCTCGCTGCAGTTCACTAACAGGAATAAGTTGTCTTGGTGTCAAAGTATTTATTGTGGAATTATTATCACTGTTACTAGAAAGAGTATTGACCAGAAAATTTGCGTAGTCACTGGTAGCATCCACCTTAGGTGTTGTCGCAACATTCAACGCTGTTATATAATTTTCCTTTGATGCATTAGAAGCATCTAACTCACTGTTATCGCCATCATAAGCAGAGATAACATTTCGTGGAGCTCCTACAACAGCGCTCTCGACACCTTCAAGGAATATTTTGCTTACATCGACATTTGCCGAAAAACTAGGAGAAACATTCGATAAAAACGCAACCATTGCAGCCAACAAAAGCGCCCTCACCAAAGACAACGGATAAGGAAAATGAATCCCATTTGCATCATCGTGTGCTAGTGTGGCATATGATTTTTTCATAATAAATTCTCCAATGAAAAAACTTAAAAACACCTCCAAAACATAAAAAAGACACATTTTAGCATTATTGATCTTCTCGGAATTCAGAATGGAGGATCGTTGCTTAGCGTGTGAACGTTTTGAGTCTTTGATCTTCTTTTGTTTGTGCTTTCTGTATTGAGACTTAAATGTTTGTTTTTGGTTCATGTTTTGTGGACATAAAGGTAATGCATTTAAAGTCTATGGGTTTTGATGTGCTGTTTTTCCTAAATAAAAAAGAGGTATTGCATATTTAATATTACTTTTTACTTTGTAGTCTCTACTATAAAATCCTTTGAAAAAGGTTTTAGTTTTATTAGAAAGCATTTTTTTGTTAATAACAAGTAAAGTAAAAAGAAATTGTAATATGTTCGGGATATAGATTCCTTGGAAAATCGTTTTTTATTTAGGTTTTCTCTTTTTAAAATGTCATGTAATGATATATGCGTGATTCTGTGATGTGCCTTTTATTTTTACGCACTACTTATCTTCCCTTTGAAAGTTATTTTATCAAAATGAGTCTTACTAATATACATTTCCGTATCGTTATAGACTGTTCAAGAAAATAGCAACATAAAAATATAACTTTTTAGCAATATGGATTCTATTTGTGATATTTTTGCAATAAAAGCATATAAGGGTCTTCTATAAAACCTTAAAGTTTATATCGTCATCAAATATTATGCTTATCTCTAGATAAATACTGTACGTCTGTAAAAAAAAATCACCCTCATTTCAATAAATAAGGGTGATTATTTGGTTCTGTTTTCGTTGTTCGTATTATTTTATTTTCAGAGTAATTGCTCCACCTATTCCCCAGTGACCACCAGCACTCGTAGCAGAGAGATTAGAGCGGATTTTTCCGTTCTCAGATGTATAACCAGCACCAAGAGCAAACGCAGATTGTCCACGCCATGCCCCGCTACCAAATGAGACACTCAAAGATCCTGGGTCGTCGAAGTAACGTAGGTTGGATACTGCTAGACCAACAGCGGCTGCTTGTCTTGCCTCTTTGCGTACACTCTTAATGTCATAACTTAAAATATTAAACTTCATATCTGTATATTGGTTAGCCCGATCAACAGCATCATCAATAGCATCGATAACGATATTATTCACCCGTTGATCTGTGTAGTGCTTTGATTGATCAAGAACAATTTTCATCTGCTGCTCAGTGTAGCCATGGAGCTGACCACCATTTACAGCTTCTTTTGATCCCTTCTCAATACGACCATCCGCAACATTATCAATCATAACAGGTTCACTTTCGTTGCCACCTTTTAGAGTGATCTTATTGGTCTTTTTACCATCAGCATCTTTATCATAGTTAACTGCACCATCAGAAAGATTATTAACCGTGTTCTCAATATTATCAACTCTGTTTTCAATATGGAAAACCGTTTCACCAATATCCGTAACCGTAGCGGAAATATTGTCGACTCTGTTTTCGATATGCTTAATATCTTTCTCAACGCCAGTGATACGTTCGTTGGTCTGCCAAAGCTGTCCGCCATTGACTGCATCTTTTGAACCTTCTGCAATTTTACCATCTGCTACATTGATAATCTTACTTTGTTGACCATCATGACTAGCGTCATAGGCTTTTTTCTGTTCATTCCAATTTAAACCATTGGACGAGACATTGTTTTCAACATTTTGAATGCGATTGTTTATCTTGGACATACTCTCACTCACGCCGTCAAAAGCATTGGCAACGTCATGATAGGTCTTCTTCTCACCAGAACTGCCGTCATTATTGAATTGTGCTATCTTGAAAGTAGGAGCGATCCATTGTCCATTATTATAGCCAGCGCCACCACCAAAATACGCAGCAAGCTGATTACTCATCAAATAAAGTTGCGAACCATTTACAGCATCTGTTGAGTTAGCAGAAATGTCTCCATCCTTCAAAAATGTGATTTTGCTGTCTGGCTTCTCTCCGTTTGCTACATGAAGAGCAACAAATGCTTGTTCATCTTCGCTCCACAAGAGAGAATCTTTAGAAAAACCATCAATTTTTTGAGTAAAGTCATTGACTACATATGTTAAGCGACTATTCACATTCTTTACATTTGCATCAAGCCCACTCAAAGCGTCACCAACATTATAAAAGATTTTCTGTTCTCTAGAACCATCCGCAGAAACTGTAGATAAATTATACTGTGGTCCTATAAAAGCACCATCTCTAAATTCTGCATTACCACCAAAATAGTTTGCAACATCTCCGGACATTTTATTAATCTGGCTGCCATTAATTGCATCATTCGACCCTTCTGCAATTGTACCAGCTTGTACATTATGGAGAGCAACTGGTCCTTGACTCTTATCGCCGCCCAAAGACACACTGTCATAATTGACAGTGCCTTCTGCATTTTTATCGTAGAGAACTGCAAAAGCACTTCCCTCTTTAATATTATTAATACTGTTGCTGATATCCGCTATACGACCATCCAGTTGTTCTTTATTAACAGCTTCATCATTATTAACCGCTGCCTTCACACCGGAAATTGTACGAGCACCACCTGATTTGTTCGCAACACTGATTTCAGTCCCACCTGTTGCTTTACCAACAGTGATAGTACCTTCATTTTCCTCCTGCTTAACGAGGCTATTTTTCGTCGCATTCGTAATCTGATTTTGGATATTCGTGATAGAATTATCAACAGTACTAAAAGCAGAACCAATGTCGTTATATTCAGTGTTCTGAATCGTATAGGTTGGTGCTTTATTAGTGACCACATCTGCACCACCGCCCAAATATTGAGATGTATTTTGAGAAATTTTTGCTAGATCATTCGTAACAGTGGCAATATTCTGATTAGTCGTAAAGAGCTGCGAACCATTTACAGCATCCGTTGAGTTAGCAGAAATGTCTCCATCCTTCAAAAATGTGAGTTTGCTGTCTGTCTTCTCTCCGTTTGCTACATGAAGAGCAACAAATGCTTGTTCATCTTCACTCCACAAGAGAGAATCTTTAGAAACACCATCAATTTTCTGAGTAAAGTCATTGACTACATATGTTAAGCGACTGTTAACATTCTTTACATTTGCATCAAGCCCTGTCAAAGCGTCACCAACATTATAAAAGATTTTCTGTTCTCCAGAACCTTCGGCAGAAACTGTAGATAAATTATACTGTGGTCCTAAAAAAGCACCATCTCTAAATTCCGCATCACCACCAAAATAGTTTGCAACATCTCCGGATATTTTATTAATCTGGCTGCCATTAATTGCATCATTCGACCCTTCTGCAATTGTACCAGCTTGTACATTATGGAGAGCAACTGGTGCCGTAGTCTTATTACCACCAAAAGTCACACTATTATAATTAATGGTACCATCTGCATTTTTATCATAAAGAACTGCAAAGCTATTTGCTTCTTTAAT
>NZ_JBHIMK010000010.1:0-38357 GCF_042194085.1 Bartonella sp. MU70NMGDW | reverse complement strand
CATATTACTTTTGCTAACGCTGAATAAAAATAAAATCTTTTCTTTGGTTGTCAATAATTCCTCAATTTGCAGAAATAAAAAAGTTTTTTCCTATATAAGATTCTTTATGTTGATCTTTGGGATGGGAGGAGAGCTATGTATACAACATTAAGGATCTTATTGACTTTATGGGGAATATTGGCATTTGACACGTGGGGGAGAGCAGAAGTTTTTCAAATTTCTGCATCACAATTGTTGTTACTCGATGATGATACAGGGACAATACTTTATGAAAAACAAAGTGATATTCCTTTTTTTCCTGCTTCATTAGCAAAATTGATGACAGTAGAAGTTGTATTTCATCACTTAAAGAAGGGATTGTTAAAGAGTACGCAGAAATTCAAGGTAAGTGAAAATGCTTGGCGTAAAGGTGGAGCACCTTCCGGTACAACCACTATGTTTGCAAAGATAAAGACAGAAATCAGTGTTTCTGATCTTTTACGTGGTTTAATTATTATGAATGGAAATGATGCTGCTATTATTCTTGCTGAAGGAATATCTGGACATGAGTCCCATTTTGCAAAACTGATGAATCAGCGCGCGAAAGTGGTCGGATTATCTCAAAGTCATTTTGTTAACGCAACAGGGCTACCCGAAGAGGGACAATTTGTAACCGTGCGTGATATGATTATATTAGCACGTCATATTGTTCAGGAATATCCGGATTATTATGCACTTTATCGTGAGCCTCATTTTACGTGGAATAATATTTTTCAACGTAATAAAAACCCTCTTATTTCTAAGGAAATTGGTGTAGAAGGATTTGGTTTTGGCTACAGCGAAAAAGAAGGATTTTCAATGGTTGCCACCATTTCTAAAAATCATCGACGTCTTTTTTTAGCACTCAATGGTTTGCAAGATGGTAAAAAATATACAAAAGAAATAGAACACATTCTTCAATGGGGAATGACAGCATTTGATCTCAAAACGATTTTCACAAAAGAAGAAACGATTGGTCGTGCTTCTGTTTATGGTGGTAAGCAAAATTTTGTTCCACTCATTGTTAAAAAACCAATAAGTTTTATGCTTTCGAATGAAAAAAAAGTAAATGTTAAAGCAAAAATTAAATATCATGGTCCGTTGAAAGCTCCCATCGTTTTTGGGCAATCAGTTGGCGTTATTCAAATTTTAGAAGATAAAAAGGTTCTTCTGGAAAAACCTGTTTTTGCCGGAATGAATGTTCAGGAAGGAAGTTTCTTTGCAAAAGTAAAAAATGCATTCTATGAAATAACAATTGGATGGTTACGGAAATATTTGTAGTTACGTGCTAATAAGGTTAAGGTCATACGTGTCAGGTTATTTTATTACATTTGAAGGAGGGGACGGGGTAGGAAAAACGGTGCAGATTTCTTTACTTGCTGAGTTTCTCTCTCACCAAGGTTATGATGTTGTTACAACACGAGAACCAGGAGGAACGCTAGGAGCAGAAGCAATCCGGTATATTTTGTTGTCGGGGCAAGCGCAACAGTATGGACCGTTGATTGAAGCTGTTTTGTTTACAGCTGCACGTGTCGACCATGTTACCGAGTTTATCGCGCCTTCTTTGCAAAAAGGTAAAATCGTTTTATGTGACCGCTTTATTGATTCTACACGCGTTTATCAAGGACTCAATAATACAGTCAGTTCTTCTCTTCTTGCTGTTTTAGAGTGTATTGCACTCAATGGTATCTTGCCTCATTTAACATTTTTATTAGATATGCCAGCAATGTGTGGTATGAAACGTGCAAATTTACGAAGAAAAGAAACAGAAGAAATTGATTATTTTGAAAAAGATCAGTTGGAAATTCAAGAACAAAGGCGTCAAGCTTTTCTTCAGTTGGCCAAACAGGAACCCCATAGATTTCGAGTCATTGATGCCACTGGCTCAGTGGAAGTCGTTGCACATCAAATAAAAAATATTTGTCATCAGGTATTGTTGGATCAGCTTTCATGAGTAATGTAAATATCTCACGCCAATATGATGATATTGATACAATTTTATCACCATCCCAGAATGATGTTGTTTTTGGTCATGAGGATGTTCGTCATTTTTTGACACAAATGCTTAAAGAAGAGCGTTTGCATCATGCATTATTATTTGAAGGAGAATATGGGATTGGAAAGGCTACATTAGCCTTTCATCTTGCTTGGAACATTTTAAGTTCTCAACAGGGGGCTTTCTTGAAACCCGATCCTTATTCTACTCCATGGCGCCAAATTACACAAGGAAGTCACCCTGGTCTTTTGTATATTTCACGTCGATTTGATGTAAAAACGCAAAAGTTTAAAACAGGAATACTCGTTGATGATATCCGTGATATTATGCATTTTTTAAGCCGAACATCGCAAGATAATGGATGGCGTATTGTTATTATTGATTCTGCAGATGATATGAATAGAAATGCAGCAAATGCAATTCTCAAAATACTTGAAGAACCACCTACAAAAACGTTATTTGTTATTATCGCGCATTCTTCCGGAAAATTGCTTCCAACAATCCATTCACGGTGTCAAAAAATTTCTTTCCGTCCGTTGAATAACGATGAAATGAAAAAAGTTATTACACATATTTTCGCCAATCAGGATTTACCTGATGAGAAAACAATTGAAACGATTATTAAAAAATCCGAAGGAAGTCCTCGAAAAGCCGCTTTACTTATTTGCCATGGCGGACTTGAAATTATTAAAACAATTGATGCTCTCCTAGAGAAACCTGTTTGTAACGCAACGATTGTACATACTCTTGCACAAACATTTTCATCTGTTTCTTCTACATTCCAATTTCAACAATTTTGTGATGAAATTCTTAATAAAATTCAAAAAAAAGCTATCATACTTGTTGAAAAGGGAGACTTATTTCTCTCAAAAAAATATGCGGAAAAATGGCAAGAGATTCATCAAGAAATAGAGGAAATACAACTGTTTAATCTCGATAAAAAGCAGTTTGTTATTAACTTACTTTTTAAAGTTCATAAGATTATTCATGAGGATTAGTTTTTCCGTGACAATACGATGAACAGACGTTATGTCATTATATCTTTTATTTATAGGGTTTTACAACGAGTATGACATGCGTGACACATATTACATAACAACTCCCATTTTTTATCCTAATGGTGCTCCACATATTGGGCATGCCTATAGTGCAATTGCAAGCGATGTCTTAGCCCGCTTTCAACGATTAAACGGAAAAAATGTATTTTTTCTTTCTGGTACAGATGAGCATGGTCTAAAGATGCAACAAACCGCAGCAGCATTAGGCATGACACCTCAGCAACTTGCAGATCGTAATAGTGCTGTATTTCAAAAAATGCTTGCAGTATTAAATTGTTCTAACGATGATTTTATCCGTACGACAGAAGAACGCCATTATCAAGCTTGTCAAGAAATTTGGAAAAAGATGGAAGCAAATGGCGATATTTATCTCGGTCGTTATACGGGGTGGTATTCGGTTCGCCAAGAAGCCTATTATGAAGAAAAAGATACGGAAATTGGACCAGACAACATCCGTCGTGAGAAGGAATTAGGCTCTCCAGTTGAATGGAATGAAGAAGAAAGTTATTTTTTTAGACTTTCTCATTATGAAAAGCCTCTTCTTGAATATTATGAAGAACATCCTGATTTTATTGCTCCATTTGAGCGGCGTAATGAAATTATAAGTTTTATCAAATCAGGTTTAAAAGATATCTCTATTTCACGCGCAAGTTTTAATTGGGGAATTACTGTTCCAGAGAATCCAAAGCACGTGATGTATGTCTGGGTTGATGCGCTTACAAATTATCTATCAGCAATTGGTTTTTTCAATGAAAATTCAAAAAATCGTGATTTTTGGCCTGCAAATACGCATATTATTGGTAAGGATATTATTCGTTTTCATGCAGTCTATTGGCCGGCATTTTTAATGTCTGCGGGAATTGAATTGCCTAAAAATATTTTTGCACATGGTTTTTTACTTAATCGTGGTGCAAAAATGTCAAAATCTATTGGAAATGTCGTTGATCCTTTTGAAATGGTTGATCATTATGGTCTTGATCAGGTTCGTTATTTTCTTCTCCGTGAAGTGCCATTTGGACAAGATGGTAGTTATAGCCATGAAAGCCTTGTAAACCGTATTAATGCTGATCTTGCTAATGATCTTGGTAATTTAGCGCAGCGCTCCTTGTCTATGATTGCCAAAAATTGTAATGCACAAGTCCCGAGACCAACTTCATTTTTAGCTCAAGATCAACAGCTTTTAGAACAATCTCTTCAAGTACTTGAAACTGTACATCAAGCTATGTCTTCCTATAGTATGCATTTAGCACTTTCAGCTATTTTTTCAATTGTAGCGGATGCCAATCGCTATTTTGCCAACGAACAACCTTGGAGTTTACGTAAAAATGACCAAGAGCGATTTTCTACAGTTCTTTATATCACTGTAGAAATCTTGCGGAGAATAGGAATTATGCTTTTGCCTTTCATACCCCAATCAGCAGCCAAACTTCTTGATAGCCTTGCGGTTGCTGAAGATGATCGGTTATTGTATCATATAAGTCGTTCAAAAATTCAAGAAGGGCTTGATCTTCCACCACCAGAACCGATTTTTCCTCGCTATATCTTAAAGAAAGAAGACACTCATCATGTTGATTGATACACATTGTCATCTTGATTTTGAAGATTTTTCACAAGATTTGGATAATGTTATCCAACGGGCTTTAGATGCTGATGTTAAACGTATGATAACAATTTCAACCCATGTTCATAAGTTAGATAAGCTTTTAGCCATTTCGCAAAGCTATGACCAAGTCTTTTGTTCCGTTGGAACACACCCCAATCATGCGCATGAAGAACAAAATATTACAGCGGAAGAGCTTATACAGCTCTCGAATCACCCTAAAATTGTTGCGTTTGGGGAAGGGGGGCTTGATTACCATTATGATTATTCTACACCAGAAGAGCAAAAGAAAGTTTTTCAAGAACATATCATTGCTTCTCGAGAAACACAGATTCCTCTTGTTATACATTCACGCAATGCCGATATCGATATGGAGAAAATATTACGTGAACAGATAAAAGAAGGAGCTTTTCCTTTTATCCTTCATTGTTATTCGTCTGGAATGCAACTTGCTCGTGCTGGAATCGAACTTGGTGGTTATATTTCTTTTTCAGGTATTCTTACTTTTAAAAGTGCACTTGAAATCCGTGAAATAGCAAAAATTGTGCCCCATGAGCATTTATTAGTGGAAACAGATGCTCCATTCTTAGCACCTATTCCCCATCGAGGCAAAACAAATGAACCATCTTTTGTATGCTATACAGCAGCTGTTTTGGCTGAAACAATTGGCTTAAGCATTGAAGAAACAGCTCAAATAACAACGCGTAATGCTTTTCGTTTATTTAGTAAAATGAAATAAGGCAAAAGATATGTGTGATCAATACCGATTTACAATATTAGGTTGTGGTCCTTCTCCAGGAGTGCCAAGACCTAATGGTGATTGGGGAACATGTGATCCGAATAACCCTAAAAATAAACGCTACAGAAGTTCTTTATTAGTTGAACGTATTAAACCTTCAGGAGACAAAACAACAATCGTTATTGATACAGGTCCAGATTTTCGCTCACAAATGATTGATGCGCGTGTAAGCCATCTTGATGCTGCTCTTTACACACATTCTCATGCAGACCATATCCACGGTATTGATGATTTACGCAGCTATGCACTTGCACAAAAATGTTTAATAGATATCTATGCTGACAGATTTACACTAGAGCATCTCAAAAGTGCTTTCGGATATTGTTTTCAAACACCAAAAGCTTCATCTTATTCTCCCATTTTAAAAGAGCATCTTATCAATGAAGATAGTCAATTTATTATTCAGGGGCAGGGCGGAGCAATAAGCGTCAATACACATTTACAAAACCACGGAAACATTTATTCCTTAGGTTTTCGGATTGGGAATGTTGCCTATTGTACGGATGTTAGTGAATTTCCTGAAAAAACTTTATCCAAATTAATGGATCTGGATGTTCTAATCATTGACGCTCTCCAATTTAAATCCCATCCGAGTCATTTTTCTGTTGATCAAGCATTACAATGGATAGAATATTTAAAGCCAAAACAAGCAATACTTACACATATGGATAGATCGCTGGATTACAACAAGGTTATAAATTATGTTCCATCCTATGTAAAACCTGCATATCAAGGTCTTACTTTTGAAACAGATGCGTAAGCTTATTATGCGCAATATTTTAAGTTAAATAAAACACTTTTAAATTTATCCTTTATTTTATTTCATTTTTGACATATTTAGTGTTTTTTATGTCAAAAATGAGGCTTTTATGTATAAGAATTTTAAGCGGGGTGTATGTATTGTGGTTTTAGCGGTTTCCTTGACAGCATGTGGGGGGCGTTTAGAAAAAAATATTTCAACGACAACATTACATGACGGATCAATGAGTTGTGCCGATATTCAACGGGAGTTTTTTGCTAATAAACGTCAGATTAATGATACAATTGCAGAGCGTTCTAAAGCAAGAAATAAAAATGTGGCTTTAGCAGCAACAAGTATTGTATTTTTGCCTGCTTTGTTTTTTATGGATCCTAAATCCAGTGAAAGTAATGAAATTTCAGCGTTAAATAATCGCAATGCTGTGTTGAGTGATCTTGCACATATAAAACGTTGTAAAATAGTACAGTAATTTTTATTATTCATACGACGTAATTTCATTACAACTATTTTGGTCTTTAAGAATTTTTTTTAAAGACCAAATATTTTAATATGCTGTTCAATACCATAATTTAGTTTTAAAAGTGAATTGTACGATTATAAATATGATTTATGTTTTAAAATAGGGTTTCTTTTGTTTTGCTGTATCATATTATCGCATAATATATATTATGGAACTTTATGGAAAGAGTATATCTGGAATTAGCGCTTTGAGGAACGTATGTTTGAAAATCGAGCCTGTTATTCTGGCTCGAAAATTTCAATCACGATGTTTTTTTATTTTTTACTCTTTTTTAAAAAAAACATCACAATTTGCAGTATTATGAAAGCTAAAAACAATATTCCATGAAATAATGGCAGAAATGGCTGATAAATAAAATCAGAATAATATATTGTTATTGCTTCAATCAATGCTGCAATCCACCACACGATGATACCCCATAATGAATACATCCAAAGTCCAACTAAGGCAATAGGATAGAGAATAGCCAATATAGCTGATGCAAATTGCCACTGCCAAGGCATAAGATCAAAACGCCATAGAATACCTGGAAAAACACCAACAAGGCGTATCCAATAACAAATACCTAGGACTAAGCAAATGAGTGCCAAAAACCGTAAATAACAGTTATAGATTAAATTGATTTTTGAAATCCGTTTGTGTGAATTATTTTTCACAATAATAACTCTTGCTCAACAGGTTGGAAGTAAGAATCCACCATTTCATCTGTCACATTTGAAAGTTTATCTGGCTGCCATTGAGGTCTTTTGTCCTTATCGATTAACATAGCACGTATACCTTCATGAAAATCATGTGAATTAATCATATGATGTGCAATGCGGTTTTCAATTTTCATACAATCTTCCAACGTTTGAGATGAATTTTGTTTCATTTGTTTCCAGATAACTTTTAAACTTATCGGAGAACGTAACTGCAAAATATCATAACATTCTTTAGCAAACAAAATACCTTCATTACTTTTTTTATGTAGCAACTCAAGACATTTTTCTAAGGTATGGGCACTAAAACAAGTGTTAATAATACAACGTATTTCATGACTCGTTTCATAGTCTTTTGTAATTGCTCGCTCGTTTAAAGCTAAAGTAGGATCTCCTTGCTCAATAATAGCTTTTCTAATCATATCGAATTCAATTTCAGCAACGGCGTGTGTTGCTAATCCCAAATTTAAGCAATCTCCCCACTTTATGCGTGCACCCGTTAATGCAAGATATATGCCAAAATGATTGGGAAGAGATGGTAAGAAAAAACTTGCACCTACATCTGGAAAAAATCCAATCGCACCTTCTGGCATAGCAAAAACAGTATTTTCTGTAACAATTCGATGCGAACCATAGAGAGAAATCCCTACCCCTCCTCCCATCCAAATACCATTTAGGAAAGAAATGTAGGGCTTTGAAAAACGTTTGATATAAGCATTTAGACTATATTCATCACTAAAATACTGACAAGCAGTGGCACTTTTCCCCATATGATAGATTTCTACAACATCTCCACCAGCACAAAAAGCGCGCCCTTCCCCTTCAATTAAGACACAAGAGATATTATCATCTGTTTCCCATGTCCTGAGAGCTTTTTTTAAAGCTGAAACCATTCGTTGATTAAGAGCGTTTAATGCTGAAGGGCGTGTGAGCTTTATAATACCAGCACGCCCATCTTTCGTAAAAGAAATATCATCATCTGCTCCAAAATCAATTTGCATCTTATACCCTTCTTAAAACAACTATTTTATTGTTTTTTTATATTTTTTGCTCCAAGTTGAGGAAATATTTGCATGATTGCGCCGATACAATATATGTAAATTCCTGTTATCGAAATTCCTATTTTAACCCAATAGGGAGCCTCTAGTTGATAAAAGAATGCAGAAACACCAAAAAAACACCATAAGAGAAAAATTGGAAAATTAACCCTACGTAAACGAAGAACTCTTACTGGATGAATAAAATAAATTGGCAAAAAAGATATAATCGCCGATAAAACAATAATGATAAAAGTAATCCACTCTTCCGGTCTGACGACAAAAAGCGTAAAAATCATCATATTCCAAACAACAGGAAATCCTTTAAAAAAGTTTTCTTTGGTTTTCATACTAGTATCTGCATAATAAATAGCAGATGAAATAACAATAATTGCACTCAATGAAAATGATAACCCTACCCCCATGAAACCACTTTGATAGAGTGCAAAGGCAGGAATTAAGACATAAGTCACGTAATCAATAATATTATCTAACAGCTCTCCAGACCATGTTGGAAGAACGTATTTAACATCAAGTTTGCGTGCAATTGGTCCATCTATACCATCAACGAGAAGTGCAAGCCCAAGCCAACAGAACATAGCTGTCCATTCTTTTTGAGAGGCTGATATAAGAGAAAGAAACGCTAAAAATGATCCCGAAGCTGTTAGTAAATGAACGGAAAAGGCCTTTGCTTGTGGCATTGTTACTTTTTTATGGCGTAATAATTTAGCATTTGTTTTGATTTTCTTTGTTAGTTTACGTTTCAAGGTTTTCTTATCCTCGTTTTTAAAGTCTTCAACCATCTATCAATACGCCATTTTTTTACCGATGATATAACTCAGCATTTAAAAAAATCATAAAAAGGTTACTTTTTTATATCGAATTATTTATTACATACTATAATAGAAGAGCTTCATACAATAAAAAGAGAGTGATCATTTGGAAATGTTAAAATATTTTCTCAATGGAGAAAGGTTCAAACCGTTGTGATCTTTGAAAAGAAAGAGCATAAAGATATTGCTGTTATTGGTGCAGGTCCTGTCGGAATGTTAGCCGCACTGAATCTTGCACATGAGGGGCTTTCTGTTTTTCTTGTTGGTCCCCCTGCTCATACAGATGAGTTGCGGACAACTGCTCTTATGATGCCTGCAATACGCATGCTTCAAAAACTCAATATTTGGAATAATCTTCGACAACATGCTGCTGCTTTATCATCCATGAGAATTATAGATATAACTTCTAGAATTGTGCATGCTCCTACGGTGCATTTTTCTTCTGCTGAAATTGGTGAAAAAGCTTTTGGCTATAATATACCTAATGTAAAATTGAACAGTGCTTTAGTCGATGCGGTTACACGTACGCCTAATATTACAAGATTTGTTTCTGCAGCCAAATCTTTTCATCATACAAAAGACCATGTATGTATTACTCTTGTTGATCGTAGAGTCATTCAAGCACCACTTGTTGTTGCAGCTGATGGACGTCACTCTCTTACACGTGCCGCAGCAGGGATAAGTGTCAAACATTGGAATTATCCACAAAAAGCACTTGTTCTCAATTTTTCTCATGAGTTTTCTCATCAAAATACATCAACCGAATTTCATACAGAACATGGTCCATTTACACAGGTTCCTCTACCAGGGCGAAGATCTAGTCTTGTATGGGTCGTTCGTCCTTCTCGTGCTGAGGAATTATTGAATATAGAACCAAAAGCAATTGCAAAAATGATCGAAAACAAAATGCAATCAATGCTTGGAAAGCTAAGCTTAGAAACATCAATTCAAGCATGGCCGCTTTCAGGACTTCTTTCTCATCATTTTGCTGCTAATCGAACAATTTTAATGGGTGAAGCCGCTCATGTTTTCCCCCCTATTGGGGCACAGGGATTGAATTTAGGATTCCGTGATGTCCAAACTTTGATTGATATTTTACCTAACAAAATATCCAATTCTAACTCTGAAATGATTGTTGCGCATTATAACAAATGCCGCAAACCAGATATATTAATCCGAAGTGGAGCTGTTCATACACTTAACTCTGCTCTACTTTCTCACATGTTGCCTGTTCATATCATACGAAGCGTTGGGCTTGGTTTGTTACATAGTTTCTCACCATTACGTAATTTATTTATGCGCGAAGGAATGTATCCCGGTTACGGATTCAAGGAAATTATGCAAATATTTCCAACAAAATCATCTAAACAGCTCTACTGAGCAATAATAAGTAATATAATCGCTCTATGGTTTAATATTGCATTTTGAATAATATCTATTACTGATGTAAAAAATATTATATATATTTAGCATACTGATATGAAATAGAGAAAATTAATTATAGACTACAGCTGAAATTGTAAAGATATCTTGCTAAATCATATCTGTTAAATTTTGCAATATAAAGCAAATAAAAAATAATACCGTTTTGAAATAGTTATTTTATAACATTAATTTTAACAAGAAAATAAATAATAAAAAACATTTTTATTTAATAAATAGATTTTCAAAAATTTTTATTGTTAAGTATAATATTAAAAATAAAATCATCTTGGGAACTTGTTAGTAACACAGAGGTTAATAAAGTGTTGTTTCAACAAATGGTGACCAGATGAAAATAAATAATTTTTTGAAATTAAGTATTTTTTTTATAATGATTTTATGTTTCTCGTTGACAGTCACTACTTCAATCAGTGAAGTTTTTCATCTTCCTTATTGTCAAACCTTTACCTATACCTCTACTCAAAATGTCACTAAAATAGGTCAGAACTCATTTACTGCTTCACAAGTTAAAAATTGTCTTATGCAAAACGGTTTTGAGAATATTAAACGATTACGTCTAGATGACAAAGGCATCTGGCGTGCTTTAGTAAAATTTAAAAAGTCCCATTTTTTCGTATCCGTTGACTATTCAGGAACAGTTAGCATTCAAAATGAAAGAAAAAAATATGATTGATTTTAAAACTTACAGCAACGTTTCTTTTCATAGCTGTAAGAAAAGAAAATTAAAAAAGTACTGCCATTCTATGAAAGAATTTGCTTTCATTGGCGGTTTAAATGGTAGCGTATCTGGAGCTATCGCAGCAACTCTTGCAGCTTATGGTTATATTGCTCTTCCAGGATTTGGTCCAGTTATCGCAATGGGTATAGGAGTAGCACTTTCTGCTGGAATGATAATAGGAGCACTGATAGGATCAGGAATGGGAGGGAGTGTTGGTATATGCTGTATTTTATGGGAAATTTATATGAATCATAATAATTCTTTCTCTTATAAATTTCATAATGAATAGAAATTTTTATCATTTTTTCTATGAAAAACAATTAAATCATCAACAAATTATATGTTCTGTTTTTTGATAAAATAGTTATCTATTATAAATGAAATAATATCTAACTTATTAAAATTGCTTTATTACACCTCAAAAAGTAGATTTTTTAAAGCATCTCTTGAAGAAATGTAAGCGAGATATAATTATCAATCTATGAAAGCTACATTTTTTATAGATCAAAAAATGAGAGTTATGTTCAGAGCACATATATATAATTTAATTTATTTGCTCTTTCTAAGAACTAATATTTCTATGTAAATTATTTTACTTAAATTTCAATTTAAGAAAATTATAAATATTTTTATAGATAAAATTTATTTAAAGATAAGTATAAAGGTATTTTATGAAAAAAATATTATTATCATTATTGGTTTTTATGGCATTTTTAATTCATAAAAATTCTGCATTAGCATTATCAACACAAGTAAATATTTATAAACTAGAAGATAATAATTCAAAAAAGGCTATTGGTAGCATTAAAATTGAAGAAACCACATACGGTTTGATTTTCATCCCTAATTTATCTACTTTATCAGAAGGGATGCATGGTTTTCATGTGCATGTAAATCCTTCATGTGATACAAAAGATGGCATCATTGGTGGAAGCGCAGGTGGACATTATGATCCAGAACATACCGGAAAACATTTAGGACCTTATAATGTCAATGGTCATCTTGGTGATTTACCAGCACTTTATGTTGATAAGCAAGGATATGCCACGATGAGCGTTCTTGCTCCACGATTAAAAAAAATCTCTGAAATTAAAGGGCGCTCTTTAGTCATTCATTTAGGGGCAGATAATCAATCAGATAAACCATTACCGCTTGGCGGAGGTGGTGCGCGTTTGGTGTGCGGTATTATTGATAAATAAAGAGAGTATTATGGCAAACTGTGACAGTACACACTCCCTTTGCCATAAGATGTGAGAGAAATTTATTTTTTTAAATCTATTGCAAGAAATTGAGTAAACTGTGTGGGTGTTTTATAAAATCAATGTTTTTTTGAATGTTCACTTCGGATAACAAAAAACTTAATAATAATCAAAGCGAACAGCAATGAAAATTAAAAAAATAGTATTATAAATTCTCCATAAAGAAGACTTCAATATGAGGAAGTAATATTTTCAATGCTTGATGTAAAAAAAGAAAAAAATTTGAATTTCACTCTCTACAATAGAAAATTTGTAATAAATTATAATCATTAAAACTAGTATCTAATGGAATCACGCCCCACGCACAAAATAGAACGGGTCTAAAACAGAATTTTAACTCTTCCCCTACTCAACTCTACTCATGAGATGCACGCAAACAATTTTGATTGATACAATATCAATATAAGATCGTTTGAAAGGATTGAATGCTAGGATATTCCCTCCCTCATTTAAGTTTAAAAAAGACTAATTATCATTACAAATCAATATGTTATATCAATATAATAAGTCAAATAAAATAGTTAGAGTAATTTTTTATCACTCTGAAAAAAGGGCTTTTAAACAATAGAGTCTTTTTAAAACATCCCCTCATGGATACATATGATCCCAATCTAGTGGACGCATCTCGCCAGTTTGATAAAATTGACGAATGAGTTTAATATAATCAAGAAAATCTTTGTTTTCCTCAACTAATCTATTAGCAGTATCCCAGTCAATATCACTACGTTCTTTGGCTGGAATTAAGATCTCACTCTCGGAAGAGTTTTCCTTATTGAGTCTTATAAATCCAATTCCATGCAAACTTGAAAGCATTCGAAGCTCTTTTAATGTGTCAACCCCTTCAATTTCACTAGCAACTAAATAACTCAAATTAGCCCATGAAGAATTACTAACTGTTTGAAAAAATGCTTTTCGTAAATTTGAACGATTGATGAGAATTTTTACTTCAAAAGACCAAAGCTTCGTTTTTTTATCAAAATCTTGCAAAACACAATCTTTGATTTCACGATTCCATTCACTGCTTAAATCTTGCATTCCTACGAGATCTGGATAAAGCCATTTATTTCCGCCTGCACCATGTTTATTACGAGAACATTTCTCATTAATGCGCTTGCTGTAAACTGCAAGCTCTGACCATAAAAATTTAGATAATAACGGATAAAGATCATGCTCTTTAATAGAACCATCTTCTGTTCTACTCTTTGCATTGTCCTCTACTGCATCAATTTCAGCACTATCTGTTTGTTTAGTAAAATAATATTGCCGTGGTCGTCCTTCAGTGGTTTTAATTTCTGAATAACGCTTTTGTAACTGAGGGCGCTGAGATCCTATTTCAGCAACAATTTGCTGAATAAGAGCTGCATCACTCTTAAGGGGAGTGATTATTGCCGTTGAACGATTTTGTTTTTGACGGCATTGTTCTGGATAATTTTCAAATATCCATTGAGCAATTTCTCGAGCTGTAAATTTTTTTGTCGGGTTTTTCTTTAAAAAATTAAAAACAGTGTTTATTAAATTCAAAGTCATATATAAAACAGTCCACTTTTATCCTCTAGATATTTCATTATATTCAGGCTTTTTAAATGAAAGAACAATAAACTATTTAAGTTTTTTTTAAAAAAGCATATTTATAAAATTACCCAATAAAATTAAAATATTTTTTTGAATTTGTGACTATAAACTCAAAGATCTTTTCACATAAAAAAAGTAAGATTGTATTTTAATGTTGTTAGAAAAAAATATTAATTTTCTGATTTAAGAAATCCCTAATATTTTTAAGTTAATGATGCGATAGTGCAAAAAATTAAAAATAATTATTCAAACATTTGATTGGACCTCATATCGGTCAATTAAAAAACTTATGTGTTTTATTTTTGAAACGAAAAGTTATGAGCTCTCAAGTATAGATTCTGCAATGGTAAACTCTGCACATAAACCTTCAAAACTACTATTTGCTTTAATAGCATCATGGGGAATAAGAACATAATACCATTTTTTACCGCCATAAGTAGCTGCGTAGCGCGTTGCATGACAACACCATTGAACTGCAGCTTCTCTTTTTTTTAAAATAATAGGATTTTGCATTTCAGAGGCTTTTTTAGGCTCACAAAGATACTTGGCATCCTCCGTTTCTACAACAAAGTCCGGTTCATAAGTTGATCCTTTATCATATTCTATTCTGAAAAACCCCCGAGCAGGTTTCATCCATTTCAATACTTGTGCATCATCCTCTAATATCTGAGCAAATCGTAACTCCCCTTCTACTGAATCAAACTTTTGTAAAGGATAACAGCATTTTCTAAAGCCGCTGAATACAAGTTTCTTAATATCGCTTTTAATGGCAGGAATATTACGAAAATCAAGAGGAGACGTCCCCTGCGGTAATACATAATGGATAGGCGATAAAGTTGTAAAACCCCGTGTCACTTTAACCTCATAATCTTTTTGCGTTTCCCACTGATGTTCTCTTAATTGCGCAACAATAAAACTAATAAGCTTATGCTGATAGTGAATTAATACGTTCTCAACGGCTGCATCATTGGGTAAATAAGATCGGAAATGTTCTACTATCTGACTAGCTAATTTTCGTAATAAGAGCGTATGGTTATCATAATCGACAAAGTCATTATCAATCAAACCACGAATGATGTAATTTTCGAGATAAGGCTCTTTGACATATTCATTCTTAGAAGTGAGAAAAATGCTTTTATGGGTACGCAATTCTCGAATTAAAAGTTCTTTACTAACAGGTTGCAAATTTAAGTTTTCTAAATTTTCCAAATCAAAATCAGAAAAACCATAAGTAACCTCACGCGAAGGAATGAGTACAATATTGGGAATATCTATCATCAATTCTGCTAATTTTTTTGTCAAAATTGTAACCACTTTTGATACAAGAGACTTTTGTGATGAAGGCTTAATATTCATAACTTTATTAGCAATTTTTTCTTGTATCGGTGCAGAATAAAGCATTTGAGAACTTGGCAATTTATCATTCTCTTTGATAAGATCCCACGCGATCGCTGCAATATCTCGCTCTTCAGGCGTTAATGTAGGGGAATCTGGATTACGTAATATGATACCTTGTAAATCAGATGCTCCATTTATATCGGAATTACGTGTTACCATCGTTTGCATCAATAAAGCTTCTACTTGACATGGAACCGTCACAATATCTGACTTTTCAGAGGGTACATCCCCCTCTCTTCCAATCTCAATATGCTTTTTTATAATTGAGTTTGGATCGTTTGCACGATCAATAATATCTTGAAAACGATCATGCGCAATAATTGTTAAACGATCAATAGCTTCCACGCCTGTTCTATACCCATAAGGCAAACGCAATCCACGCCCAATTGTTTGCTCTGTTAAAATTTCTGAAGCCGATGCACGCAACGGTACAATAGTATAGAGATTCGTAACATCCCACCCCTCCTTTAATTTATTAACGTGAATAACAATTTCTGTTGGGTCATGAGAATCTTCAATTGCAATAAGCTTTTGAATATTTTGATCTTCTTCTATATTCGACTGTTTTGTATGAATCTCTATAACTTTTCCCTTATAAGCCCCTGCGAAAAATTCATCTGATTCCAATAAATTCCGTAGTTTTTGTGCATGATTTGTATCTTGAGCAACAACTAAAATAAAAGGCTTAACGAACTTTTTGTTATAATCTTTTGCATAGACAATTAAATCTGCTTTCACATTTTCATGGGCATGAATTGCATCTTGTAATTTGATATGTTCTAATTGCTCAGATGTATAATTTTGAGCTTGAAAATCTTTACGTGTAGCAACAGCAGGTTCTTTTACAAAACCATCCCTCATAGCCTCTGCAAGTGAATAACTATAGACAACATTTTTAAAATCTACGGGTTTTGCACCTATTGTTTTTGGTGTCGCTGTAAGCTCTATTCCTAAAACAGGTTTTAACTCATTAATTGCCGCTGCACCAGCAGAAGCACGATAACGATGAGCTTCATCCATTAACAAAACTAAATCAGGAAGATTTGCGAGATAATCAAAATAACTTTCGCCAATTGTCTCTTGTAAGCGTTTAATCCTCGGCATACTAGATTTTAGTGCGCCTTTTTTATTATCTGTTGTATTAATTTTAGAAATATTAAAAATATTGATAAAGGCCGTGTCTCTATTCTCAAACAAACGCTTTTGTCCTTGAAAATAGTGTTCATCAGTGCGAATACCTTTACCACTTTCATAATCGTCACCTGTAATAATAACAGGTCTATTTGCAATGAATTCACTTATTCCACTAAAGACATACTTTGGGCTTTGGGGACTAAAATCCTGTTTTAACTTTTCATAAATAGTCAAATTTGGCGCTAAAACAAAAAAATGGCGACTGCGACCTGTTAAATAAAGATAGCTAATAAAAGCCCCCATAAGTCGCGTTTTCCCAACACCTGTTGCTAAGGCAAAACAAAAAGAGGGAAAGTTTCGTTCAAAATCTTGCACAGAAGGATAAAGATTTTTTATCACTTCTAACTCTGCAACCAAATCAGCATTTTTAGAAAGCTCTATATTTTCTAAGATTTTTACCAAAATATTTAAAGATTCACGTTGAGGATCACGTAACGATAAGCGAGCAGAAATCCTTTTTTCAACAGTGTTCATGAAAAACTCCGCTTTTTATATATTATTCAAATAGATCTAATTCTGCTTGCGCAATATTTTTATTTTTGTTGTTTTCTTTTACCACAATCACTGGTTCAAGATTGGCTACATTTAAACTGTAATCGTCCCTTCCCCATTCGCATTTTTCTAATATTGCACGGGGGATTTTAGTGAGTGTCAGATTTTCAAAGGATGCTGATTTTGTATCAAAGGCTGTACCACAAATCAGCAACGTGCGATGAGAGCCTACCTCTTCACTCATTATACGGAGTTGTTCATGGGTCATAGCGCTTGTTGTGACATAAATATAATCTGTTTCGGTTGAATACCCTTGCATCCAATAATGATTTTCATCAGGTGCGTAGGTAAATCCCATATGTTTGCACATTGCTTCTGAAAGCATCGCAGCGTTATATTCGCGACTAATAATCCATTGTCCCCATGGATCTTTTTGCAACAGAGAAGGTGCAAGGCGATAATAGCGAAATCCACCGCCACCTTGCCAATTGACACTTTTGGAAACTCCCCCTTGATCAGTTCCATCAATGACTTGTTTTAAACGAGGGATAATGTGGGTGTGACAATGTTCACCAAGTTCAATCATAATCCACTTTCTTCCCATTTTATGAGCAACAGCACCGGTTGTGCCGGAACCCGCAAAAGAATCTAAAACAAGATCACCGGGATTAGTGGCAAGTTGAATGATGCGTTCCATTAAACGTTCCGGTTTAGGAGTTGTAAAGACACTACCAGAATTAAAAACTTTGACTTCTCTTTTGGCATCTTGGTTGTGTCCCACTTCTGTGTAGGGCCAAATCGTCATCGAAACCATACCATTTTTTACTTCTGATAAAAAACGCTTAATACGTGGCACTCCATTATTATCTGTTCCAAACCAAATACGATTATCTTCTACTAACTCAGCAAATTTTTTTTTACTAACACGCCAACTCGTTCCAGCAGGAGGCATCACCTTGCGTCCAGAAGGTGTGATGATTTCATAAATATCTTTAGGTGTTACTCGTTTCGCAGATAAATTATCTGATTGCCATAACCCACGCGGATCATTATCAGGATTTTTATAGCGCGCATCCATATCGCTTGAACGAGGAAGCAATTGAGGGCGCCAAATCGTTTTATCTTTAGCATAAACTATTATAAAATCATGATTATCAGAAAGCCATTTTGTATCATTTTGTGGAGCATATTTCTTTTGCCAAATAATATTGTTGATGAAATTTTGGCGACCAAAAATTTCATCCATCATCACTTTAAGATAGGCTTGTTCATCATCATCAATTGATATCCAGATACTTCCATCATCCGCCAGTAAATGATGTAACAATTCTAGCCTGTCTCTCATAAGGCTGAGCCATATGGAATGCTCTAAACCATCTTCATAATGTTCAAAGGCATTGCCTGTATTATAAGGCGGATCGATATAGATACATTTTACCTTCCCCATATATTCTTGTTCAAGCGCTTTGAGTGCGAGCAAATTGTCACCAAAAATAAGTTTATTATCAAAAATATCTTGGGATGATATTCGATGCGAAGCGTGATAAGATTTTTCAAGATCTTCTAATAAGATACGAGGCTCTAGTTTTGGGCGTTTTTCTTTTCCAATCCAGTTAAGTTCTAGTTTTTGTTTATTATAACTCATGCCGATCGTCCTTAAATTTAAACGCTTGTGAAAAGTAAACAGCTTATTCATGAATGGCTAAATTAGAGTCTCTTAACAATATTTTTAGTACCATCCGACAGCAATTTGAGCTTCTTCTGACATACAATCAGGTGTCCATGGTGGATCAAAAGTCATAGTGACTTCAACATACGAAACCCCTTCAACTGCACTGACTGCATTTTCTACCCACCCCGGCATTTCACCAGCAACAGGGCATCCCGGTGCTGTAAGAGTCATTTCAATTTTTACTGAACGATCATCTTCAATATCAATACGATAAATCAGTCCAAGCTCATAAATATCAGCAGGAATCTCTGGGTCATAAACTGTTTTGAGAGCAGCAATAATATCATTCGTCATACGATCAATTTCATCTGCTGGAATTGCTGATATATAAGATTTTTTATTTTCGCTTACAGTTTCAACAGATTCTGTAGAATGACGCTCTTCAATTGATTCAGCCATTAAAAAATGTCCTTGTTTCTTTCAATGCTTCTACTAATTGATCTACATCTTCTTGAGTGTTATACATGGCTAATGATGCCCGACAAATAGATGTTAGACCAAAGCGCTGTAATAAAGGCTGTGCACAATGGGTTCCCGCGCGTATTGCAACTCCTTTTCTATCAATAAACATAGCGATATCATGGGCGTGAATCCCTTCAATTGTAAATGATATAATAGCTCCTTTATTGGGAGAATGACCATAAATACGCAATGACTCAACCATTTTAAGTTTTTCCTGCGCATAAGCTAAAAGGGATCTCTCATGGGCATGAATCGTGCTACGACCTTTCTCTTGTATATAATCAATAGCCGCAGTTAATCCAATAGCTTCAACGATAGGAGGAGTGCCTGCTTCAAAACGGTAAGGAGGAGCATTATAGAAAACCTTATCGGTTGTTACCTCCTCGATCATTTCCCCTCCCCCTTGAAAAGGACGCATTTCTTCTAATCTATCTTTCTTACCATACAGAACACCAATACCGGTGGGACCATAAAGCTTATGACCTGTAAAGACATACCAATCACAATCGAGATCTTGCACATCAACGGTTAAATGTACTGCTCCTTGAGAACCATCAACAAGAACCGGAATAGAATCTTGATGAGCTAGTTTAATAATCTCTTTAACAGGAGGCACAGTTCCTAATATATTGGACATATGCGTTATAGCAACAAGCCGCGTTTTTTCGCTTAAAGCCTTTTGGAAATCTTCAATGTGCAGAACACCATTTTCATCGACAGGAACAAAAATAAGTTTAACACCTTTTTGTTCACGGAGAAAATGCCAAGGAATAATATTTGAATGATGTTCCATGATCGTTAGAACAATCTCATCACCTTCTTTGAGTTTGGGCATCGCCCAACCATAAGCAACAGTATTAATAGCTTCTGTTGCATTTTTCGTAAAAACAATTTCTTCAGCTTTTTGAGCATTTAGAAAAACACGAACGGTTTCACGAGAATTTTCATAGGATTGTGTTGCTATATTGGCTAAAAAATACATTCCCCTATGCACATTAGCATAACTATAGTGATAATAATTATTCATTGCATTGAGTACTGACATTGGTTTTTGGGCAGAAGCACTACTATCAAGATATGCTAATCGCTTTCCATAAACTTGATGGTGCAAAATAGGAAAATCACGCCGAATTTCTTCGACATTATAAGTAAATGTTTGTACGTTATTTTCCATTTTTTCTACCTTAAACATTTTTTTCAAGCCATTTACTAATGATATTCTCCAAAACGATTTGAATCTTATCCTGCTTGATGTCATCAATGAGCTCAGAGATAAATCCTTTAATCAAAAGTGCACGAGCCGTTTTAAATGGGACACCACGCGCCATAAGATAAAAAAGATAATCATGATTAATATTAGCAACTGTTGCACCATGACCGCATGCAACATCATCCGCAAAAATCTCAAGTTCAGGCTTTGCATTAAATTCTGCATCATCTGAAAGAATAAGGCTATTACAAGCCATGCGTGCATCTGTTTTTTGCGCTTTTTGAGAAACACGTATTATTCCTTGGAAAACACCAACAGCCTTATCTGTAACTACATTGCGTATAATTTCGGTTGATGTTGACTTTTCTTCCACATGACGAACAGTCATTGTAAGATCACTATGTGTTTGTCCTGATAATAAATTTATGACACGTAATTGAAAATTAGATTCTTCTCCCTGTAATTCAATATCGATTTCTTGGCGATTTAATTGGCTCCCTATATTAATGACATAAAGTGATAACTTCGCTCTTTGAGCAAGAACAGCACAAAATCGACCAAATTGTGTAGAATTAAAATCACGATTGCGAATGAGAATCCACGTAACATCACTATCAGCAGCAATATTTAATGAAAATATTGAACTGACAAAGGTATCTTTATCATTGCCAACCTGATGTTCAATAAATATAACTTGACTATTTTTATCAACTTTTATATCCGAAAAAATATGAGATTGTCCCCCCATTTGTATATTTTGTAATTCAATGGGAATATTTAACTTTGTATTTTCAGGGATGTGAAAAAGCCAACCATCTGTAACAAAAGCTGTATTCAACTGTCCAATAAAATCCTCATCAGAAATGTTTTGATTTACCTGTACAGAATTATCTTTTAATGCGTCTGAAAGGCGTTTTACTGTAATGTTATCTACCTTTGACTCTATTGATGTTTTTCCATTGTTTATAGAAAAAACAGCACTTTCTGAAAGCAAAGCATCAATCAATTGATTGTTTTGAACTTTTGAAAAATTGCTAATAGACTTCAGTAAGGTACGCAGATTGGTATAATGCCAGCTTTCGATTTTACGGGAAGGAAGCTGTGTCGTTTGAAACTGCTCAATAGCTTTCTTGCGAATTTCCCGTATAGCTTTATCACCAGGTAAGTCGTTTACATACTGATTGAAATTACTGAGTATATTTTCTTCAATTGCTAACAAGTTTTGCTGTGTATTCATATTCAATAACCTCAAACTGCTTCCCTGATAAGATCAGCATACCCATTTTGCTCTAAATAAATCGCTAAGGATTTATCTCCGCTTTTGATAATTTGTCCTTTATAAAGAACATGTACAGTATCAGGAATGATATAATTAAGCAGCCGTTGATAATGGGTAATCACCAAAAATGAACGTTTTGAATCCCGAAGTTTATTAACACCATCTGCAACAATTTTTAGTGCATCAATGTCTAAACCAGAATCCGTTTCATCTAAAATGCAAAGTTTAGGTTCAAGAAGTGCCATTTGTAAAATTTCAGCGCGTTTTTTTTCTCCACCTGAAAAACCCACATTTAATGGACGCTTTAGCATATCCATATCTATTTCAAGTTTGGCTGAAACTTCCTTAACACATTTTATAAATTCAGGAATTTTAAGCTCTCTGTCACCGCGTGCTTTGCGTTGAGAATTCATCGCAACTTTTAAAAATTCCATCGTTGCTACCCCTGGTATTTCCATTGGATATTGAAATGCAAGAAAAACACCATATGCAGCACGTTCTGCTGGATCCATTTCTAAAAGTGATTGTCCATTATAGAGAATATCTCCTTCTGTTATTTCATAATCATCACGACCAGCAAGCAAATAAGACAAAGTTGATTTTCCGGCTCCATTTTGTCCCATGATAGCGGCAACTTCTCCATCTTGAACTGTCAAGTTTAAACCACGAATAACTTCTGTATCGGTTCCAGCAATACGGGCGTGCAAATTTTTTATCTCTAACATAATTTAATCCTGTTTTGGCTGTTTTTCAGATACCAATGCATATTATTTTGCCTTAGCATCCATCTACTTTTGTAATTACCATAGAGGTCATTTTTAGCATGATTTGCTACTGTTACAGCCTTTTTACATCAAGTCTTCTATTTATCTAATTCAATAAATTATCCAACACTACCTTCAAGGCTGATACCAATAAGCTTTTGTGCTTCGACAGCAAATTCCATGGGAAGTTTTTGAATGACCTCTTTTACAAAACCATTTACAATTAATGCGATAGCTTCTTCTTCGGAAATTCCTCTCTGCATAACATAAAAAAGTTGGTCATCAGAAATTTTTGATGTTGTGGCTTCATGTTCAAACTGAGCTGTTGCATTTTTTGCTTCAATATAAGGAACTGTATGCGCACCACAATCATTCCCGATTAACAAACTATCACATTGCGTAAAATTACGCGCATTTTGTGCTTTTCGATGTGCTGTAACTTGTCCTCGATAAGTGTTATTTGAAAAACCTGCAGAAATGCCTTTGGAAATAATACGACTGGATGTATTTTTTCCCAAATGAATCATTTTTGTACCGGAATCAATTTGTTGATGACCATTTGCAACAGCAATAGAATAAAATTCTCCACGCGCATTATCACCACGGAGTAAGCAGGATGGATATTTCCAAGTAATCGCAGAACCAGTCTCAACTTGTGTCCATGAAATTTTAGAGTTATCACCTCGACAATCTCCACGCTTCGTCACAAAATTATAAATACCGCCCTTTCCATCTTTATCGCCAGGATACCAGTTTTGTACTGTAGAATATTTAATCTCTGCATTTTTAAGGGCAATAAGCTCAACAACAGCAGCATGAAGTTGGTTTTCATCACGTTGGGGTGCTGTACATCCTTCAAGATAAGAAACATAGGAATCTTCAGCGGCGATAATCAATGTTCGTTCAAATTGGCCAGTGTTGCGTTCATTAATCCTAAAATAAGTTGAAAGCTCCATAGGACAACGAACCCCTTTGGGAATATAAACAAATGAACCATCTGTAAAGACAGCTGCATTTAAGGCTGCATAATAATTATCACTTATAGGTACAACTGTTCCTAAATATTCCTTAATAAGCTCAGAATGTTCAATAATCGCCTCTGAAATAGAACAAAAAATCACACCAGCACGTGCCAGCTCTTTTTTGAATGTTGTTACAACAGAAACAGAATCAAAGACTGCATCAACAGCCACCTGCCCCGATACAGACATACTGTCATCAAAAGTAGAGGGATCAGACTGTTTTCTTACTCCTGCCAAAATCTCTTGTTCTTTAAGGGGAATGCCAAGTTTTTCGTACATTGCTAATAACTCAGGATCCACTTCATCCAAAGATTTTGGTCCTGTATGATTTTTTGGAGCAGCATAATAATAAAGCTCCTGAAAATCAATTTTAGGATATTCAAGACGCGCCCAATGAGGCTCTTGCATTGTCAGCCAACGGCGGTAAGCTTTTAAGCGCCATGTTAGCATCCATTCAGGCTCATGTTTTTTAGCAGAAATAAATTTGATAATATCTTCATTTAAGCCTTTTGGAGCTTTATCTGTTTCAATATTGGTTTCAAAACCATATTTATATTGGTCAACATCTATTTCACGTACTTGGCGTATTGTTTCTTGTACTGCCGGCATAAATTTTCTCCATTTTTTGGCGTCAAAAACCGGTAACTAAAAGTCTTGTTTTTTCCAAGATTAAAGTAAGCAAGTTATTTCCTAGGCTATAGGTAAAGTGCAAAAATTTCAATCAAACTTATCTTATTTTTAAAATAATTCTAATTTTTATAACTTTCTGATGATAAATTTTACCCTTTTTTCTTGCTTATAATTTGAGAAAAAAACGATAGAAAATCATCAATATCCTCAGAAGTTGTGTCCCGCCCTAGCGAAATGCGAATGGCACCATTTGGAACATGATACCCCATTGCCTCCAACACTTTGCTCTGTTTTACTTTTCCCGAAGAACACGCAGAGCCAGATGATATAGAAAACCCTTCTAAATCAAAAGCTATTTGCATCGTTTCAGCTCTTATATTTTTCACGGTAAAGTAAGTTGTATTTGGCAAACGTTGAACTCTTTTGCCAAAAAATTCAACATTTTTACTTATTTTTTGTAGTCCATCTTCTAATTTATTGCGTAAATATATTAACTGTTTTATTTCCTCCTGTGTGAAACAATCAGCCATTGCTGCCCCAAAAGCAGCAATAAGAGGCAATGCTTCTGTTCCTCCACGGAGACCTTTTTCTTGTCCTCCTCCAATAATAAGAGGGTGTGGCATAAGAAGATTGCCACATGAAACAAAAGCACCGATTCCTTTAGGACCGCCAATTTTATGTGCAGACAGTATAAAAAAATCTCCTCCTAACTGATTAATATCCACGAAATTCTTATCGACATATTGTGTCAAATCAACAATAAGAGTGCCTCCTAAATCCCGAACAATAGCGGCGATTTCTGTTAACGGTTGAATAACACCCGTTTCACTATTTGCAGCTTGAATAGCAACAAGAGGTAAACCTTTTGTTTTATCGTGAACCGTTAAGAGTGCTATTAATTTATCTTGTTGTATGAGCCCATCTTGATTAACAGCAATGACGCTTATCAATTCTTTAGAAAAACGCCCTCCCTCTGCCACAGAGGGATGTTCAGTTGCTCCAAGGTAAAGACGAGAAAATTGAACTTTTGCATTCCCCATATTGTAAAAGGGCGTTAGCAAAGTCATTGCTGCTTCACTCGCACCAGAGGTAAATACCACGTGATCTGGATCTGTTTTAAGATTTTCAGCGATTTGCCGACGAGCCTTTTGCAACAAGGTTTTAGCCGCACGCCCTTCCTTATGAACAGATGATGGATTACCAAATATCTCTAAAGATTCCAGTAACGCCATCCGTGCCACTTTTTTGAGCGGTGTTGTTGCGTTATGATCAAAATATCGGCGTTTTATAACCATTTTACATCGCAATCATTAATCTTATGAATTGATTAAAAAAATAGCGCAATTTTCTTGAAAAGTGCACTAAAAAAAGAATATCTAATGATTATTTAAGAGATTCTATGGTAAAAGTCGACCAAGGTCAATGAGAGCCTTTTATTGCATTTAAGGAGCATTTTATGCCAGAAATTATTTTTAACGGTCCCGCGGGTCGGCTCGAAGGGCGTTATCAACCTTCACAACAAAAAAATGCACCCATTGCGATCATTTTGCATCCTCATCCCCAATTTGGTGGAACTATGAATCATAAAATTGTCTATGACCTCTTTTATATGTTCCAACAACGTGGCTTTACAACTTTACGTTTTAACTTTCGTGGTATTGGTCGTAGTCAGGGTGAATTTGATTATGGAATAGGAGAACTTTCAGATGCTGCTGCTGCTCTCGATTGGGTGCAAACACAACATCCAGACTCTAAAAATTGTTGGGTAGCAGGATATTCATTTGGAGCATGGATTGGTATGCAGCTTTTAATGCGCCGACCGGAAATTGAGGGATTTATCTCTGTTGCCCCTCAGCCTAATGTTTATGACTTTTCATTTCTTGCACCTTGTCCCTCCTCTGGACTTATCATTCATGGCGGTATCGATAAAGTTGCCCCCCCAAAAGATGTTCAAATACTTGTCGATAAATTGAAAACACAAAAAGGAATCATCATCACACAAGAAATATTGGAAGAGGCTAATCACTTTTTCAGTGGATGTCATGAAGAACTTATTGAACGATGTGCCCACTATTTGGATAACCATATCACCAATGAATTTCTCGCTCCTCCTCCTGAAATACTTTCACTAACTTAGGAAAACACGATAGATTTATAAAAATCAGCAAAAGTCGTCTCCGATCATAACAAAGTAATTTTTTTAGTCCGTACTTAAAACTTTTCTAAATTTTATTTCAGGATAGAAATGAGAATAACAAAATGCCTTTTTTCTCTCACTGAGAGGTCTCTCTTTTTAGCGTAAAAAGGAAATAATACCTGTATTGTTATCTTTATATTATCAATATGTCTCTTTTTCTTGTGATGTGTGCATCAGTTATGATAGATAACGCTCCGTTATATAATCACTTATTATATGAAATGAATGCACTCTTAAATTAGGAAATTGAATCTGTGTTTGCCTTTAAATCTGATTTTTTACACATTATGAGCGAACGTGGTTTTATCCACCAAATTTCAGATGAAAAAGGCTTAGATGATCTTTTTTCAAAAGAAACCGTAAGCGCTTATACTGGATTTGATCCAACAGCATCGAGTTTACATGCTGGAAGTCTTCTTCAGATTATGATGCTTTATTGGTTACAAAAAACTGGTCATCGCCCCATTGCTTTAATGGGCGGAGGAACCGGATTGATCGGTGATCCTTCCTTCAAAGATGAAGCGCGACGTCTTCTGACACAAGATGATATTGCTGCAAATATTGATGGTATTAAAAAGGTATTTGCTAACTATTTGACATTCGGTGACCGAGAAACTGATGCTTGTATTGTGAATAATGCTGAATGGTTATGCAATTTAAACTACTTAGAATTTTTGCGTGATGTAGGAAAACATTTTTCTGTCAACCGTATGTTATCATTTGATTCTGTCAGACTGAGACTTGAGCGTGAGCACTCTTTGTCATTCTTAGAGTTTAATTATATGATTCTGCAAGCTTATGACTTTGTTGAACTTTATAAACGTTATGGGTTGCGTATGCAAATGGGGGGCTCTGATCAATGGGGTAACATTATTAACGGAATCGAATTAGGGCATCGTTTAGGAACACCACAATTATATGCGTTAACATCACCATTACTGACAACCTCTTCCGGTGCCAAAATGGGTAAATCATTGAATGGAGCTGTATGGCTGAATGCGGATATGCTTTCACCTTATCAATTTTGGCAATATTGGCGCAATACAGAAGATGCTGATGTAATACGATTTCTAAAGCTCTATACCCCATTGCCAATGGATGAGATTCTTAAACTTTCTGTATTACAAGGGACAGAAATTAACGAAGCAAAAAAAATTCTTGCAACAGAAGTTACAGCAATGTTGCATGGACGTGCTCTCGCCAATGCTGCAGCAGAAACTGCTCGCAAAACGTTTGAAGAAAAAACTTTGGGAGAAAATCTTCCAACTGTTGAAATTAATGCCTCAGAATTAAAAAAAGGTGTTGGATTGCTCACCCTTTTAGTACAAGCAGGACTCGCTAAATCTAATAGTGAGGCACGCAGACACGTTCAAGGTGGAGGTGTACGTGTAAATGATCAAATTATTGAGGATGAAACACATCTTATTATTGAAGGGGATGTCAGTGTAGAAGGAATCATTAAGCTTTCTTTCGGTAAGAAAAAACATGTTGTGATAAAACCAGTATAATCTTTTGTTGTTTTGTTTATGTTGTTCACGCCGATCTTGTTCTTTCAATCCAATCGTTGTGATAGAGCGAGTTTTGTTAAGAAAATAAAGGTCTCTTCAAAATAATAATATTCTAGAGAGTTGAATAGTTCTTTTCTTCTGTGTACTCTGATATCTTATACTTATTACACAAGAAAGATGAAAACAATGACAAGATCAATGAAAGGTGCTCTTGCTCCTGATTTTAATTTGCCTCGCGATGGAGGAGAGACAGTATGTCTTTCTGACTTTAAAGGAAAACCTGTTGTTTTATATTTTTATCCAAAAGATGACACCAGCGGTTGCACAAACGAAGCACTTGATTTCACAAAATTAAAGATGAAATTTGATGAAATCGGTGTTGCTGTTATTGGAATCTCTCCAGATAATGTAAAAAAACATGATAAATTTAAAGTAAAATATGAACTTGATGTCATCTTGGTTTCTGATGAAGAAAAAACGACCCTCGAAGCTTATGGTGTTTGGGTTGAGAAAAGCATGTATGGACGCAAATATATGGGCGTTGAACGGAGCACTTTTTTAATTGATGCAAATGGAATAATAGCAGAAGAATGGCGCAAAGTAAGCGTATCTGGGCATGCTGAAAATGTTTTAGCTACTGCAACACTTTTACATCATAACGGTAACTTATAAATTGAGTGTTTGATTTACCTTAAAAAGCAAAAGTCATCCCCCGAATTGATTTTAGTTTTTCAACGGATTCAATTTTTACAATATATTGATTTATAAGGATAATAAATTGTTTTATATTTATATTAGTCCTCCGAATATCGCAAATTTTTCTTATTTCAGCTTTCTATCACTTGCAATATCATAAGCAGGATTGGTGTGTGAGAAAAAATTGAAGAAAGGAACAAGAAAATCCCTCTTTGAACCTTTAAAGTATCAAGAATATCGTAATATCACAACATCAATAAAACAAACAACTTAAGAAAAAAATCTACATAGCTTGAAGGAAGGATATATAATTAACGAATATCCTCAATTTCTTTGTCTTGTCCATAAATGCGCCGTGCGAGTGCTGCCTCTATAAATGCATCTAAATTACCATTCAGTACGGATTGTGGATCCGTATTTTCAATCCCTGTACGCAAATCTTTGACAAGCTGATAGGGTTGAAGAACATAAGATCTAATTTGATGTCCCCATCCGATTTCTGTTTTAGAAGATTCAGCAGCATTGGTTTCTTCTTCTCTTTTTTTAAGCTCTTCTTCATAAAGCCGTGCACGCAACATCGACCAAGCCGTAGCGCGATTTTTATGTTGAGAACGCTCTGTTTGACATTGAACAACAATACCCGTTTTTATATGTGTGATGCGAACAGCGGAATCTGTCGTGTTAACATGTTGTCCTCCTGCTCCTGATGCACGATATGTATCAATACGCACATCTGCCTCTGAAACATCAACTTCAATATTGTCATCAATAACTGGATAAACCCAAATACTTGCAAAAGAGGTATGGCGCTTTGCATTCGAATCAAATGGAGAAATCCGAACCAAGCGATGAACGCCTGATTCTGTTTTTAACATTCCATAAGCATTATGCCCTTTTACAAGAATAGTTGCTGACTTTATTCCTGCTTCTTCTCCATCATGAATTTCTAAAATTTCAACCTTCATGTCATGCTGCTCAGCCCAGCGCATATACATACGTAAGAGCATAGAAGCCCAATCTTGGCTTTCTGTTCCCCCTGCTCCAGCATGAACTTCTAAATAGGTATCATTCGGATCCGCCTCTCCTGAAAGAAGTACATCAATTTGCCTTTTATCTATCTCATTTTTAAGATTACGTATTGAATTTTCTGCATCAGCGATAATTTCAACATCACTTTCTTCTTCGCCCATCGCGATAAGCTCAATGCATTCTTCAAGTGTTTTTGTAAATGATAAAAGACCATTGATTGAATCATCAAGACGTTGACGCTCACGCATCATATCCTGTGCTTGTTGTGCATCATCCCATAATGACGGATCTTCCGCTTTTTGATTAAGATATTCGAGACGCTTTAGTGATTGATCCCAGTCAAAGATGCCCCCTTAGCAATTGAATTGCTTTCTGGATTTCATCAACTAATGTTTCTATTTCTGCTCGCATAATTTAACACCGTATTTTTTAACACTCTTTCTGGTTATGTCTCTAGAATTTTATACAAATCTGATAGCTGCTGTGAGGAAATAGCACGGACTTATCATTCTATTTACAGGACCGACACTGTAAAAAAATAAAAACTATAGACTCATGGCGAAAGGAGATTTTGTTGATTAATACAGCCCACCTGTCCCACTTTCAAGGGCTTTATTGACTTGTGGAGAAGTAGTTACTGCAGGAACACCTTCTTGAAAAGAATTTGTACTCCCAATAACTTGATATATATCAGCAGGACCAGTCCCTGGTTTAAATGCTTCTATAATAACATCTTGATCTCCTCTTTCGGCAAGCATTCCTGTTTTCCGATTAATTGGCATTAAAATCATGCCCTTTGGCATCTTAAAGGGAACATCTGGCTTTCCTTTAAGAGCATCTGCCATAAAATCACCAAAAATAGGTGCAGCTAATGAACTTCCTGTTCCATTATATCCTAACGGAGCTGGTTGATCATAACCGACAAAAATACCAACGACAATGTCAGGAGTAAATCCCATAAACCAGACATCCTTAGAGTCATTGGTTGTTCCTGTTTTAGCCGCAATATGTCGATTAAGATAACGTAAACGTGCTGCAGTACCACGCTGAACAACCCCTTCCATCATCGAGGTAATTTGATAAGCCGTCATAGGGTCAAGAACTTGATCTCTTTCATCAATCAATGTGGGTTCACGTTGATTATTCCATGAAGGCGTATTACAATTTTCACAAATACGATCATCATGACGATAAATTGTCTTTCCATAACGATCTTGAATTCTGTCTATCAGAGAAGGCTTAATAGAGCGCCCCCCATTGGCAATAACTGAATAAGCTGTAACCATTCGTAATACTGTTGTTTCACCAGCCCCTAAAGCCATGGGAAGATAAGGCTGCAATTTGTCCACTATGCCAAAGCGTTCTGCATATTCAGCGACAAGAGGCATTCCCATATCATTGGCAAGCCGTATTGTCATAAGATTACGAGAACGCTCAATACCATAACGCAACGTTGAAGGTCCTGCAAAGGTACCACCATAATTTTTGGGTTGCCAAACTTCACCATTATATTGACGAACTTCAATGGGGCCATCTAAAACAACAGATGCTGGTGTATACCCGTTATCAAGGGCTGCTGCATAAACAAAAGGCTTAAAAGCAGACCCCGGTTGGCGATAAGCTTGGGTTGCACGATTGAATTCAGATGCAGCAAAAGAAAATCCTCCGACCATAGCAAGAACGCGCCCTGTATGAGGTTCCATAGCAACAATCGCACCTTCAACCTTTGGAATTTGTTGTAAACGATAAGTGTTGTTTGCATTGGATAGTTTTTCAACAAAAATCACATCTCCAACTTGCAGAACATGAGATAAGTTCTGAACAGTTTTTCGATAACCGTTTTCTTTTACAACATGGAGGGCCCATTTTGAATCAGATTCAGATAAAACAGCAATTTCCCGTTTTTTTGATAATATACCCGAAGCTTCACGCTGTGGCTGTAAACCAATCTCTACTTTATTGGGATTAGTAGAAAGAACAACAGCTAAACGCCATTCAGGAACATCACTGAGCCCCGTGATATTTGCAAGTTCTATCCCCCAATCACCTTTTTCATCGATATGCGCATAAGCTCCACGCCATCCTTGCAAATGATCAAATTTAATTAATCCAGCGTGCAAAGCACGTCGCGCAATAAGTTGTAAATGCGGATCAAGCGTTGTACGAATGGAAAGCCCACCTTCATAAAGTGTCTTAGCCCCATAGCGATGTATTAAACGACGTCGCACTTCTTCAGTAAAATAATCAGCTGCAAAAACATAGCTATCACTCCCACGTATTGTCGCTCCTAAAGGTTTAGCTTTCGCTTTTTCACCTTGTTCACGCGTTACATATCCATTTGCAATCATCCGATCTATAACCCAATTGCGCCGATCAATAGCACGTTGTGTATTCTTAAATGGATCATAATTTGCTGGCCCTTTTGGAAGAGCAGCCAAATAAGCACATTGTTCTAGCGTCAGATCATTGACGGATTTATTGAAATAGGTCAAAGAAGCAGCTGCTATACCATAAGTACCACGACCCAGATAAATTTCATTGAGATAAAGTTCGAGAATATGATCCTTTGAATAAGTTTTCTCAATACGCATTGCTAAAATAGCTTCCTTAAATTTACGCTCTAACGTTGTTTCTGAACTTAAAAGAAAGTTTTTAGCGACTTGTTGCGTTATAGTTGATGCACCCTCTGGACGTCTTCCAGAACCAATATTACGAATATTATTGATCAAAGCTCGAGAAAGTCCTTCGGGATCTAAACCAAAATGATGATAAAAGTTTTTGTCTTCAGCCGAAATAAAAGCATTTATAACAAGCTTTGGTATTGATTGAATCGGTAAATAGAGGCGATGTTTTGTTGCAAACTCTGCCATAAGACGGCCATCAGAAGCATGAACGCGGGTCATTACCGGCGGTTCATAAAGTGAAAGAACTTCATAATCAGGGAGTGCATTTGCTTGACCACTGGTCACAACACCCCACGTTATTGCTCCACAAAGTCCAATAGCAACAAAAAAACGAAGAAGATATCTTAAAAAAATCATCATAAAAACGGCTATCGCTTTCTTAAGAATTAATCAAAGAAAAAATACGTTACCTCAAACACACCAAGCGGATATCACCACAAGATTGAGATCAAGAGAAATTGTTTTCTATCTTTTATTTATACTAGGGTATACTAGAACCCCATATTGATACTCTATTTTCTCACAAATTTAAAGAGGCTGTATCATTTTCTGCCTATAATGAGCAAATTGACGAATAGAATGAGCAATAGAGGCTGCCATTTGTTTTCTCCAATGAGGATCATTTAATAACTTTTCGTCCTCTTTATTGGATAAATAACCTATCTCTATCAAGACGGAGGGTATATCTGAAGCTCTTAAAACTTGAAAATTAGCATACCGATGTGGATTATTAATCAAGTTAATATGATTCTTTGATAAACTTGAAATAACACTATTTGCAAAATTAACCGAAAATGTATGTGTTTCACGTCGTGTAAGATCCATCAATATATCTGTAACTTCAAGCGTTTCATCTGCAGGTAAACCATCCAGCAAATCAACTTTATTTTCATTTTCAGCTAAAGATTTTGCAATGGCATCAGAGGCTTTGTCTGATATGGTGTACACTGTGGCACCGCGAAGAGAATGTAGATCAATCGTATCTGCGTGAATAGATATAAAAAGATCAGCATCGAACTCTTGCGCTTTTTTAACTCTTTCACTTAGTCTTAAAAAAATATTGGAATCTCGTGTTAAAGCAACAGTAATATGAGAATCCTTTTGTAATTCGTCTCGCAATGCACGCGCAAAGTCTAAAGTCACATCTTTTTCTAAAATTCCAGTAACACCCCGTGCACCGCCATCAATACCACCATGACCAGGATCAAGAACAACACGGAAATTATATGCTGGCATTAACTGCGTTTTTGTATCAAAATTGGTTTTTTGCTGTTTTTTTAATATTTCATCAAATTTTTCTAGTGTAGTTTTACGAATATCAATCAGCAACTGCCATAAACCATTATTTAATTTTTTTACGACACTTTTTTCAATTACAAAGGCCGTTTTACTTGTCAAAATAATGCGTGAAGTCTGCATGTCAGAAAAAGCATAACGCACATCTGAAAGCATAACGGATAATGTATTCTGTTTCTTTAAAGGCGTATTTTGCATCGAAAAGTCAATTGTAGGTAAATTGATCACCAACCGTGCTGGCCTGTCCAAAATCTGTAAACGAACATTTGGTTTTGAATTGAAAACCGCAATAATACGCGTATGAACACTATCACCAATGGTTCGAAAATTAATAAGTTTCAGAGGATCTGCGGCTTGAACACTGGTTTGGAATAGCAAAAATAATAATAAAAAGTATGTGACAAGCACAATAACATTCCCATAAGCTATTTTCAGCTTTTTGGTAAAGAAAACTCTTATCATAAGCAAAATACTCTACATTACATTTGAATAACTTATCTTGGTTATATAAAAACGATACACCAATTTATTCTCTATTTTTCAATAAAAGCTAAATAAACACCCAAAAACGAAATTAAGGTCATTAAAGACATTATCATTATACATGATTTACATTGTTACTTGCCAAACGCATGATATCAACATAAAAGAATATTTATGCTTCCTAGCTGATAATAGTCATCTAAATTATCTGTAACTCATATTAAGTTGTCTTTAGAGGTTTTTTGCCTATTATGCATTGAGACTTTGTTTATGGATGAAAAAATTCTATGTTATAACATTAGGATTGCATTACTTAAGATTCGTTGGTTCGGATATCCGAACTGTTTTAAAGATTATTTTACCGGAGACTTTTAAGAAATATGAGTCATAAAAAACAGATGGAGATAATGATGAGAAATGGTGTAAATGCAGTCATGCCTTTGCACGTGGTGTTCCGTCCTGTTTTTCTGGTATCTCCCTTTTATGGCAGACAGCCTTTTATATTTACGAATAGTTATAGCGTTCGTTTGAATAAAATTGTGCATGTCGCCTTCAGGATATTAGCTTATGTCAAACAAAATGCTTATAGATGCCTCCCATCCGGAGGAAACACGTGTTGTTGTTGTTCACGGCAACAAAATTGAAGAACTTGATTTTGAATCAGAACATAGAAAACAGCTCAAGGGGAATATTTATCTCGCACGTATTACGCGTGTAGAACCGTCTCTCCAAGCAGCTTTTGTTGAATATGGTGGAAACCGACATGGTTTTTTAACATTTTCTGAAATTCATCCTGATTATTATCAAATTCCTATTGCTGATCGCCTTGCTCTTCTTGAAGAAGAGGAAAAAGCAGCTGTAGGAGAAAATTCTGTAGATTCCTTTACGGAAGAAGCAACTAAAAATAAAAAACGCTCCAGAAGAACAAAAAAAAATGGAAAAAACAATGTCATAGCAGCCGATATTGAAAATGATATCACATCTGAATCAACAATAATTGATAATACAGAAGAAGCATTAAATACCGATATCTCTTATGATGAGATCGAAATGGTTGGTGCTGAGGACATCCGTGAAGAGCTCCCAATTTATCAAAGAAAACAAGGGCGCCAGTATAAAATTCAAGAAGTCATTAAACGACGTCAAATTTTGTTGGTACAAGTCATCAAAGAAGAGCGTGGTAATAAAGGTGCTGCCCTTACAACATATCTGTCTTTAGCAGGTCGTTATTCTGTTCTAATGCCCAACACAGCACGTGGTGGTGGTATTTCACGAAAAATTACGAACGTACAAGACCGTAAGCGTCTTAAAGAAATCGTAAAAGAATTAGCCGTTCCAAAAGGTATGGGCGTTATCTTACGAACAGCTGGTGCCAATAGAACAAAAGCTGAAATTAAACGTGATTATGAATATCTTATGCGGTTATGGGATACTATTCGCACTTTGACACTCGAGTCAACGGCGCCATGCCTTGTCCATGAAGAAAGTAATCTCATCAAGCGTTCTATACGAGATCTTTACAATAAGAACATTAGTGAAATTCTTGTCTCTGGAGAGCAAGGATATCGTGAAGCGAAAGACTTTATGCGTATGCTCATGCCAAGTCATGCAAAAGTTGTGCAACCTTACCGTGATCCTACACCCATTTTTGCAAGAAATAATATTGAAATTCAACTTGATAAAATGTTGCAACCACAGGTTTCTTTAAAATCTGGTGGTTATCTTGTTATTAATCAAACAGAAGCACTCGTTGCTATTGACGTGAATTCTGGCCGCTCTACGAAAGAATTCTCTGTCGAAAAGACAGCTTTACAAACTAACCTTGAAGCTGCTGAAGAAGTAGCGCGTCAATTACGCTTGCGTGACCTTGCTGGTTTAATTGTGATTGATTTTATTGATATGCTTGAAGAACGCAATGTAAAGCTGATCGAAAAAAAATTAAAAGATTGTTTAAAAAATGATCGTGCTCGTATTCAAGTAGGTCATATTTCACACTTCGGCCTTTTAGAAATGAGTCGTCAACGTATTCGCATATCGGTTTTAGAAAGTACAACACAGCCCTGCCCGCATTGCGCAGGAACAGGAAATATACGTTCTGAATCATCAATTGCATTACATGTCATGCGCTCAATTGAAGAATATCTTCTTCATAATTCGCAATATAATATTATCGTACGCACACCTGTAGCAACAGCGCTTTATGTATTAAATCATAAACGCAACATTCTTGTTAATTTAGAAACTCGCTTTAAGCTTAATATTAGTATTGAAGCAGATGATAGTATTGGAACGCAACATCTTGTTATTTCTAAAGGCTCAATAGCAGAGAGAATTTCTCGATCTTCATTGGAAGATGTTAATAAGCAAGAAATTGGAGATTCTGTTTTCATAGAAAGTGAATCTATTGAAAATCCTTCTCCCATTGAAACAAACCAAAAGCGTCGGCGCAAAAATCGTCACGATGAAATTACTGATCATTCTCTTTCCAACGTTCATAAAAAAGAAGATACCTTGAGTGATGATTCTTATCGTCGAGGACGTCGTCGAGGACGTCGTGGTGGTCGACGCAATCAAGATAATAATTTTCATCAGATTCGCATTCCTTACGCAGAACCAGTGGGAGATTTTGCTAAGCAGGCTTTAGCAGAAATTAAAGCAGCACACCGCAAACATCGTGTTTCACCTGCTAAATCTTTTGAACTTGAAGAAACAAAAAATAATACGCAAGCTCTAGATATACAACAACAGGGTGAATCTAAAAAAATTGATACAAGTATTAAACCTAAAAAACGTTCTTCAAAAGTAGTAGAAAATCAACTTTCTTTAGAGAATGATCAAAATGTCGTAGAACAAAAATCTCTTGAAGAAAAACCTAAAACTAGTTCAGTACGTAAAGCTAAAACAAAAAAAGCAGACAAATCTATTCATAAAGTAGAAGATAAAACTCTTGAAAATAGTAAAAAGTCAACACGTGGAACACGTAAAAAATCATCTTCTAAAGAGACAACGCAAATACAAAAAATATTAGAGAAAGAAACTATAATCGAGATGGAGGAAGTTGTCCAAACTTCTCCTTCCAAAATTGAAGAAACAATTAATCAACCCGTTGTTGTTTCATCAACGCCTAACAATTCTTCCAAAACTGAACGTATTGGTTGGTGGAAACGTAGAATTCTTTCGAAAAATTAAAGATTTAAAAAAAACCGCCACAGAAAACTGTGGCGGTTTAAATAAAAAATTATAGAAAACGTTTCAACCAATTCTATGGTGTGGGTTTATCAATTTTGCTTTGCTTTTTCTTGCTCAGCCCGCATACGATCTTCAATTTCTTTTTGCTTTGATTGAATGGCTTGCTGCATCTTTATTTGTTCTTGTTGGAAATCTTTTTCCTCCATACCAGGACCGGTATAGGCTGCTGTAAACCCATTAAGAGAAAATTCAATAGGATTAGCTGAACCACGGAAATTAACTGTGGTTACAACCATTTTTGTACCACTTTTCATAGCTGCTATAAGCTTATCATCTAAGACATCATTGGCAATACAACTTGGTCCATTACAAATAATATAAGGAATTTTTTTAGAGAAGTCGTCACCAATTTTAATGTGAACACCTTCTGGCAAAAAACGACCTGTAGGTACTTGAATACCTATACGTTTTTCATTTTGCTTCCCTTTTATTTCAACAAGATTAAAAGCCGTCAAAGGTTGTCCCGTATTCGATAATACAGTATTCATTGTATTACAAATATCAACATCATGCTGCTTACTGCAAACTTTGTACCAACCTTGTGATAAAGTTTGCGCATTTGCAGAAATACCAGCTATAAGAAAAAGGGCAGCGGCTCCAACTAATACTGAAACAGCAGAATAAACATTTTTATGCGACATGATTAAGTTAATCCTTTCAACGCGCTCTTAAGTAACTTCAAAAAAATATTAAATATAATTCCAACTTAAATTTATTAAAT
>NZ_JBHIMK010000001.1:56597-64826 GCF_042194085.1 Bartonella sp. MU70NMGDW | reverse complement strand
GCATCAAGCAGAACAATATCTTTAAAAGCGAGCATTGAAACAAAGATAGACATTGTAAAGCCAATTCCTGCTAAAAAACCAATGAGTAAAACGCCTGTCCATGTCATATGAGGGGGTAGGCGGCATAGCCCTGATTTTACGGCTATATAACTGGCTGTGATAATACCAAGAGGCTTACCAACGAAAAGACCAATGACAACACCCAAAACAATCAAGAATGATTTGTCAGAAGAAAGATCAAAGTTTGCAAAACTTACTCCTGCATTTGCGAAGGCAAAGATTGGCATGATACCGTATGCAACCCATGGATGCAACGCTTTTTGAACGCGTGTTACTGGAGCAATCATGGCCCGTTGTCCTTTGCGCATTTTTTTCAATGCGGTTGAAATATGATGCAGATCTGTTTTTGTATTTTTTTCTTGAAGAATTTGCATAGCGTTACTGAGCATGGTGAGTGGCGCTACAAGAGTACGGGTAGGAAGAACGGGAGTCATCATCCCTAAGATTACACCAGCAAGTGATGGGTGAACACCTGTTACCATTAAACCCCACCAAATGATTGCACCAGGTAAAATGTAAAGCCATGCTGATGCAAGCCCGATCCACTGAAAAAATAGCACTAAAGTAATACCTGCTCCTGCAATCATTAAACCGCTAGGATCAATGTTTGTTGAGTAGAAAAAAGCAATAATAAGAACAGCGATAATATCATCAATAATCGCTAATGATAGAAGAATAATATGAAGATTAGAAGGAATTTTTTTTCCAAGAAGAGCAAGAATACCTAGAGCAAAGGCAATATCTGTTGCTGTTGGCACAGCCCAACCGCGTATATGCCCCTCGTTAAAGTTGAAGATAAAGTAAATAATTGCGGGAACACAAACGCCTCCTATTGCGGCAACAATTGGTAAGATTGCCTGTTTAAAATCGGCAAGAGCACCTTCATGAATTTCGCGTCGAATTTCCATTCCTGCGACGAGAAAGAAAATAGTCATAAGAGCATCATTAACCCAGAAATGTAAATCCCATGAAAGAGTGAAATGACCCAAATTAAAGCCAAGAGGTGTATGCCAAAAAGATTCATAGAAAGCAGCATATTTAGAATTGGCAAAAATAAGTGCAGCAGCAGCAGCTAATAAAAGAACAATACCACTAAGAGCTTCAATATGGAGAAAACGCTCGATCGCAGAAAGCGCTTGATTGGTGACACGAGAAGCGCGATTAGGCAGGCGATTTGAAGATAAATCAGACATGAACAACTCCAAGCATCGACAATTTTAGGATTCTATATTCTCTGTGTAAATGACTTTATATGATACCTTCTGTATCATATAAAAGCAAAAAGAGGAATAAAGTTCTTAATTTATAGACAAGATCATCATATTTAAAGCACAAAATGTTTAAGGTGATGCTTCATTTTTAATAGTGAGATGTACTTTGTTTAAAGCCTTGGATAGATCATTTTGTAGAGCTGATTCGAGATCAACCATTGTGAGCCCTTTATTATCTTTTGCTTTAATTTTAACAATCAATGTTTGTGGATTTTTAGCAAATTCCCCTAAGGATTTTGAAATTTTTTCTGCTTCGTCATGATTTTTTAGCAGCATTTTTGGGGTCTGCGTCATCATTAGATAGAAATCGTCATAGAGTTCCTTTTTAAGATCATGTTGGCTGTCATTAAGATTTTGCGCAAGATAAGAAAAAAGCTTATCAATGAAACCTGCATCCCTATATTGCACATCAATTTCATTGATGCCAAAGTCTTGAGAAGCAGCAATCATTACATTTTGCTGACCAGAAAAAAGCTTTTCATCAACATCAATAACCTTAGCCGATATGTTACCAGATCCAACGTCTTTCATATTGAAAGACATTGCATCAAGAAGGAGCATACGTTTTTTTTCATCGTAAGAAATATCAATTTTTCCTGAAATGTCAAAGCGCTCAAAGTTCAGATTTTTGAAGAACTCTAAGTCTTTTTCATTCATTTTTTTAGGTAGAACGGAAAGGTTATTGAGAGAAAGAAAAAGCTTTTTGGGGATAGGTTGTTTCCACAAGGTTGGTTTAAATTGGAGTGATTCGAGAGTTGCTTTCAACTGCGGTATATCAACGGTGACATTATCAACTTTGGCATCCGCTGAGGTAATGGCGAGCAGTATGTTTAGAAGAAGACCATTTTGTGCTATTTTTTCAGCGACTTTATTGTTTTCTTTTCTTGCATTAAGATAAGCTTTGATTAATTTTTCAGGAGTTTGTTCAAGCGGCTTCATTTTTAAACCAGATGTTTTAAACTGTCCGAGGAAGAAAGAACTACTTTTTCCCGCTTCTTCAAACACATCGATACTTACATTATTCAGAGAAATGGGGCCAGTAACGGCTTTATCTTGGTTAAGAGCGTTGTTTTTTCCAAAAATGATAGAATAGGCATAGTTGATGTCGATATCATGAGCTTTTATTGTATCACTTTTAGCCATAAGCTGCATCTGTTTGGCACCATTTACTGCAACTGTTTTAAGATCCATATTTTTAATACTAACTGAACGGATATGGCCATTTTTAAAATCAGAAAGCTGGAAATTCTTGACTTCAACCGTTTCTATTCGGTTATTTTTATTTTCTATAGAAAGTTGTATATTGGGAGCAATAATTGAGGAAAGCTCAATACGCATCATTGATTGTAAAAGCCGTGATGTTATCGTTCTATCTTTTTCTTTTAAGGATACACTCCGAAGAGAAATTTGGGGAATTTGCACATGAATATTATTATGCTTTAAATCAACATTATAAAATGTAAAAGTTCCGGGAATAAAGGAAAGGGGAGGACGGGCAGAAATGGCACCAATTCTAAGTGATGTACCAGCTGGGACGGGTAATGTCACATTCTTCAAATTGACTCTACCTAGAATGCTTACTTCAGATGTTAGGGCTTTTATACCACGACGGGCTATTTCTTGTTTTACAAAACTGTCAAGATAGGGTTTTGCGATATAAAATCCACCAACAATTATAATTGCCAAGATAGCAACAAATCCAATAATACAAGTGAGCCAATATCTGAGGTTACTTTGATACCCACTATTAAGATTGACCATTCTTTCTTCTTTCATTTTTATCACTCTTTGAATTGAGAGTGAAGATAAATTCTTTTAAGCAACGACAAAGGTTTAAATATAGCGTGTACCAGTTTCAACAATTATCTACTCTCTATATTAGAGTTATTCTCATCTTTTTTGCAATATAGCTTGATCAACTTTTATCAATTTTCTTTGAGTTTAGCACTTTATAGAAAAGAACGCATAATAAGGAGAGGTAAGTTTATGCGCATCATAATTTTTTATCACTTTAAGATTATCCTAAAATATTCCGATGTCTGCTTTTATCTTGCTGCTGTTTATAGGAATATTTAAAACATAAAAGATATGTTTTTGTACATTATAATTTAATGGGGAGAGGTGAGTGTTATGACAGAAAATCAAATAATGGCTTTTTCGATCATTGGTCTCATGATGGTTGTTTTTATTTGGGATCGATTTCGTTATGATCTTGTTGCTATTTGTACGTTATTAATAGCTTGTGCTCTTGGTCTTGTCAGTCCGAAGGAAGCTTTTGGCGGTTTTAGTAATGATATTGTTATTATCGTGGGGAGTGTGTTTGTTGTCAGTACGGCCGTATCGCGCTCTGGTATAATGGAATTTATTATTCAACGGATATGGCCAGACGTGAAATCTGTGCGTCTTCAATTAGCTTTTTTAGTTCTTTCTGTTGTCGTATTATCAATGTTTGTTAAAAACATTGGTGCTTTGGCGATTATGCTTCCGATAGCTTTTCAGTTTGCACGTCGTTCTCAGGTTTCTCCTTCTGTCTTTTTGATGCCCATGGCCTTTGGTTCTTTGTTGGGGGGGCTTATGACACAGATAGGAACATCTCCCAATGTTGTTATTTCAGCGATGCAAGAACGTTTAGCAGGAACACCTTTTACTATGTTTGATTTTACACCAGTTGGTGCGGTTATTGCGACGGCTGGTGTTGTATATTTGGTCTGTTTTTATTGGCTTTTGCCTGTGCGTGTGCGTTCAGGTGCATCATTTGATGATGCCATTGATATTCGTAATTATGTTGCAGAAGTGCATATTCCAATAAATTCACCGATTATAGGGAAAAATATTGTTGATTTGGTTAAGCCATCAAGTGGTGACGTTATGGTGATTCAAATCATCCGAAACAAAGTATCTATTTCGCCATTACCAGATTTTGTTTTGTCTGAAAATGATATTATTTTGCTGGAAGGGTCGCATACAGGGTTAGATAGCGTGATGAACTCTGCTCGTTTAGAGTTTTCTAAAGGGCGAACTATCGCTGCAGGTGATAAGGACAGTGACATTGATATTATTGAAGCAGTCATTACCCATAATTCACCTCTTATTGGTATTAGTGCGAAAGAGTTTTCTCTATTTGATCGCTATAATGTAAATTTGCTTGCGTTAAGTCGTCAACATGAAAGGGTGCGGGGAAGACTCGATGATATTATTTTTCATCTTGGCGATGTGATTGTTTTGCAAGGACAGGATGCAGTTATTCCAAATTTATTAAGAGAATTGAAATGCTTGCCCCTAGCAAAACGAAATATTGTGTTTGGAAATTTACGACATGGTTTCATCTCTTTAGCTGTTTTATTTATAGCCATTATTTTTACAGCTTTTCATATTGTTCCAGTTGCTTTTTCTTTCTTTTCTGCTGCTGCTGCAATGGTTATCTTTCGCGTTTTGCCTGCGCGTGATCTGTATCAGGCATTAGATGGCCCAATATTGGTACTATTAGCGGCTCTTATTCCAGTGAGTGAAGCGTTAGAGAAAACAGGATGTACAGATCTCATTGGTCAATGGCTGAGCCAATTGGCAATATTTTTTCCGCCATCTGGTGCCTTAGCACTTATGTTGGTGACAGCTATGTTGGTCACGCCATTTTTGAATAATGCAGCAACAGTGATGATGGTAGCACCAATTGCGTCAAGTTTTGCTCATTCCCTTCATTATAAGCCTGAAGCTTTTTTGATGGCTGTTGCAATTGGTGCAGGCTGTGAGTTTCTTACACCTATTGGACATCAAAGTAATATGCTCGTGATGGCACCAGGAGGATATCGTTTTAGTGATTATCCACGTTTGGGTGCTCCATTGGCGGTGTTGATCGTTATTATTGCTGTTCCAATGCTTATGTGGGTTTGGCCCTTACAATAGGATATTTTTAGAAACTTTAAGGATCAATTACAAAAGGTTGTTAATCGTATGAAGATAAGTTGAAGGGATACATTTTGTATAAAGAGCTTTAACTGAAGATTTGAAATTATACCACACTTTATTATGGCACTTCGGTATTTTTGATACAGATAAGATTTATCTATTTGGTTTTAGTAGGTATTCGTGGAAATTTATTTTTTGTTCAAGTTTTTAAAAGAATTGTCTTTTCTATTATAATTCTATAATCCAATACTATCAACGATTGCGTTGAAGACTTTAAAAGATTATCTCTCTATATAATGTGGAGAAAATCCGCTTGAGATGATAGGCAATCATGATAAATATTAAAACAGTGAATTTTTTATAAGACTCAAGACAATATATGTAAAAGCTGTAATGTGAACAAACAGGGCGTTTACATCATTTTCGATTAAGACTGTTGCAAAAATCCGATTTATTTGGCTACATGTTGATTTAAAATAAATAAACGAGCAATTTAAATATTTTTAGTTAATTAGGACTACCATCTTGGTCCATTTATGCGTAAAAGCACAGATAAAGTAACTTTTTTCAAGGTATGATATATGTCGTATGATAGTTTTATTGCTGAAGTGAATGCAGAATTTCGTCAGGAAAAGGCGCTTGCTTTTTGGAGACGGTATGGTTTTTCAATTATTGGAGCAGCTATTCTTTTTATACTCATGATAGTTGCTTATCAAATTTACCATTATCAGCAAATAAAGAAAGCGGGTTATATTGGTGATGCATTTGTAAAAAGTCTTGATTTTGCGGATACACGTCATTTTGATAAAGCGATAAAGCAATTAGAAACTGTTAAAACCTCTCATTTTGGAGGGTATCCTTTTCTTGCTCGTTTACGTGAGGCTTCTTTACTCATGGAGAAGGGTGACATTATTAAGTCAGTGGAGATCTTTGATTCTGTTGCAGCGGATGAGAAAGCACCAGAGATTTTGCAGAAAGTTGCAAAAATTCGGGCGGCTTATATCCTAGTTGATACAGGGACGTTAGCTGATGTTGAAAAGCGTATCAAAGATATGACAAGTGATACCGATCCTATGCATATGTCTGCAAGAGAGGCTTTAGGTTTAGCTGCTTATAAGGCGGATAAAATGGATGAGGCGGTTTATTATTTTAAGAAAATTTCTGAAAAAGGTGCTTCGGGTTCAAAAATAACAGATCGGGCTCGAATAATGCTTGAGCTGATACAAGCTGAGGGCAAGGCAAATAAGGAATAAATCGATGAGCCTTACCATTGCTATCGTTGGTCGTCCTAATGTTGGGAAGTCAACACTATTTAATCGTTTGGTTGGGCAAAAATTGGCTTTGGTTGATGATAAGCCTGGTGTAACACGTGATCGACGTATTCATGCGGCAAAACTTCAAGATCTACGTTTTGATGTGATTGATACAGCTGGGCTGGAAGAAGCAGGTGATCATACACTTGAGGGGCGAATGCGTTCTCATACAAAAGCTGCGATTGATGAAGCGGATCTTATTTTATTTGTATTTGATGCAAAGAGCGGGATAACACCAAGTGATTTAAATTTTGCTTCATTGGTTCGCAAATCAGGAAAGCCAATTGTGCTTGTTGCTAATAAGTCTGAGTCAAGAGCGGCAACAGGAGGAGAGTATGAGGCGTGGTCATTAGGTTTGGGGGAGCCGTGCCCAATATCGGCTGAACATGGTTTGGGACTTAGTGATCTGCGTGATGCAATTATAGATGCTGTGGGGTCAGAGCATGCTTTTGGCAACAACAAAGAAGAAGATATTACGATACAGCCTGCATCTGTTGGTGATGATGTAAACGATTTGGAAGAAGAGGAGCTTATTTACGATGAAAGTAAGCCCATTAGGATTGCAATTGCGGGGCGTCCAAATACAGGAAAATCGACTCTTATCAATAGTATGTTGAAACAAGAGCGCTTGTTAACAGGACCAGAAGCAGGACTTACGCGTGATTCTATTTCTGTAGATTGGGAATGGCGTGGTCGCCATATTAAACTTTTTGATACTGCAGGTTTACGTCGAAAATCGAAAATTCAGGAAAAATTAGAAAAATTATCTGTTGCAGATACTTTGCGTGCTATTCGTTTTGCAGAAGTGGTGGTCATTGTTTTTGATGCAACGATACCTTTTGAAAAGCAGGATTTACAAATTGCTGATCTTGTGATTCGTGAAGGGCGTGTTCCAGTTATTGCTTTCAATAAGTGGGACCTTATTGAAAATAGTCAGACCACATTGATTGATTTGCATGAAAAATGTGCGCGATTTCTTCCTCAAGTTCGTGGTTTGAGAGCTGTTCCTTTATCAGGACAATATGGTCAAGGGATCGATAAACTGATGGAAAATGTCATGATGATGCACCGTGTATGGAATCGTCGCATTTCGACGGCTAAATTGAACCAATGGCTTGGAACTGTTGTGGCTCATCATCCACCTCCTGCGGTTTCTGGACGTCGACTTAAGGTTAAATACATCACACAGGTTAAGACACGTCCTCCTGGATTTATGATTTCTTGCTCGCGCCCCAAAAGTATGCCCCAGTCCTATTTGCGCTATCTTGTCAATGGGTTACGTGAAACATTTGATATGTCTGGTATACCCGTTCGCATATCATTACGAGCCTCTGATAATCCTTTTGCGACACGTTCCAAAAAGAAATGATAACTCTTTAATTTTTTAAGTGAATGAAATCTATACTTAAGAATCTTAAAAATAAGTTTTTTCAATGATCTTTCTTTTCATAAAATAAAAAATTTTTATTTGCTAAAGTTTTAATTTTATTCATAATCATTTACCATGAGCGCTATTGAATAGAGTTCTCTCATCTTGATAAAGATCATTTATTTGTATGTTATGAGAAGAGTGTGATAGGGAGTATTTAAGAAAGAGTACATCATCCTCTTAATGGGTTATTTAAATGCAAGAATAGATGCAATATGAGGGTAGGGGAATATAGTTATGATGCTCGTTT
>NZ_JBHIMK010000001.1:40640-56497 GCF_042194085.1 Bartonella sp. MU70NMGDW | reverse complement strand
ACCCGTTATAAGCCGTAAGGAGGCTGAAGAGGAAAAGCAAGGAGAATGTCTTCATTCAGAGGATTTGGAATGTCGTAGTAGGAACTTAAGCGTAGCTTTAGTGCGCAAGCAGGCATTAAAGAAGCGGGAGCATAAGAATAAGCGGGAAAAATCACAAGGAGGGATGGCAGATGCAATTAAGCTTTCCAGTGAGTTTCTGGCGAGTGTTATAGTTGGTGTTGTTTTGGGGTTGGGGTTTGACAAGTTAGCAGGTTCGTATCCTTGGGGATTGGTATTTTTCCTCTTCTTTGGATTTGCTGCTGGTATAGTGAGTATTCTTCGGTCTGTGGGGTATGTTTCCTCCAGTCAATTGGGAAAAAAAGGCGTATCGCGCCAAGATAAACAAGATAAAGGGGCCAATGAGAGGTCCGATAAATGAGGTTGAAGTGACAGCGCACGCTCCAGATCCTATTCATCAGTTTGAGATTTCAAGGCTGATTAAGATTTCCATAGGAAATATGGATTTATCGTTTACAAATGTATCATTGTTTACAGTCCTCACGGTTGTTATAACTTCTATTTTTCTCTTTATTTCATCATCGAGTCGTGGATTGGTTCCAACGCGGATGCAGTCTCTTTCGGAAATGGCATATGAATTTGTAGCATCGACTCTGCGGGAATCATCTGGTGTGCAGGGAATGCAGTTTTTTCCTTTAGTTTTTTCTCTGTTTACTTTTATTTTGGTTGCTAACTTTATTGGTCTCTTTCCTTATTTTTATACGGTTACGTCTCAAATCATGATCACGTTTTCGTTAGCAATGGTGGTAATTTTGACGGTGATTGGTTATGGCTTTTATAAGCATGGGGTCAGTTTTTTGAAACTGTTCGTTCCCAGTGGAGTTCCTGTTGTGGTTTTGCCTTTGGTGACAATGATTGAGGTTATTTCTTTTCTCTCCCGTCCAATTAGTCTTTCTCTTCGTCTTTTTGCGAATATGCTTGCTGGTCATATTACGCTTAAAGTGTTTTCTGGGTTTGTTGTTTCAATGATTGGGGTAGGACTCGTAGGTGTGGGTGGTTCGATTTTACCGCTTATTATGACTGTAGCAATTACTGCTCTTGAGTTTTTGGTCGCATTTCTTCAGGCTTACGTCTTTACGGTTTTAACTTGTATGTATCTTAATGATGCAATTCATCCAGGACATTAATAGAATTGGCGGTTTTCCGTCGAATAATGCAATTTCGCTTTAAAGGAGAATAACATGGAAATGGTGCTTGCAGCAAAATATATTGGCGCTGGTCTTGCTTGCTTTGGTATGGCTGGAACAGCTTTAGGACTTGGTAATATTTTTGGTAGCTATCTTTCTGGTGCATTACGAAATCCATCAGCGGCAGATAGTCAGTTTGGACGTCTCGTCTTTGGTTTTGCTGTAACAGAAGCTTTGGGAATTTTTTCACTGCTCATTGCTTTACTACTTCTTTTTGGGGTTTAATCATCATCAAAAGGGTATATCTGTTCTTGCACGAGGAAAGGTTTACCCTTTTAAGCTCTTAACCAGAGAGATGTTAGTCAGTTATCATCGGTTATAGAGGGCTTTAATAAGCTATGTAAAGGATGAAAGAAGATGTTTGTTTCAAGCGCTTATGCACAGAACACTGAAACGTCGATAGAACATGTTAAAAAGGTGGCAGAGCATGCAAATCGTGTGTTTCCGCCTTTTGATTTTGTACATTTTGGTTCGCATTTTTTCTGGTTGGCAATTTCTTTCGGACTTTTTTATCTTTTTATCTCTCGTGTAATTGTACCACGTATTGGTGGTGTTATTGAAACACGGCGAGATCGAATCGCATCTGATTTAGATCAGGCAATGCGCATGAAGCAGGAAGCAGACATTGTTGTTGAAACTTATGAGCGGAAATTAGCAGAAGCGCGTTTGAAAGCGCATGCTATAGCGCAGGTGGCTAGTGAAGAATTAAAAGAAAAAGCAGAGCTTGAACGAAAAGAAATTGAAGAGAGTTTAGAAAAAAAACTCGCAGATGCTGAAAAACAGATAGCAAAAATTCGGGATAAAGCGATGCAAAATGTTGGTTCTATCGCTGAAGAAGTAGCTCTTGAAATTGTGAAAAAATTGATTGACGTTGATATTAGCAAAGAGGCTGTTCGTTCAGTTGTTAAAGCTGCGGATTATTGAGGAAGAGAAAAATGACTGATACTTTTTGGGCATTTGTTGGGTTAGTTCTTTTTTTAGCTCTTTTAGTCTATTTCCAAATTCCACAGAAGCTTATACACCATCTTGATGCACGCGCGAAGCGTATCAAAGATGAGCTGGATGAGGCTCTGCGTCTTCGTGAAGAAGCACAGGAAATATTGGCTGAATATCAACGCAAACATGCAGAAGCAGAAAAAGACGCGCAAGAAATTATTGCAGCAGCAAAACATGAAGTTGAATCTGTTATTGCTGAGGCTCGTACAAAAGCAGAAGAATATGTAAAAAACCGCAATAAATTGGCAGAGCAAAAAATCGCTCAAGCAGAAGCGGATGCGATACGCATGGTTTCTTCATCGGCTATTGATTTGGCAATTTCTACAGCACGTATCCTTATTGCAAAGGAATTAGATTCTAACAAGGCAGATGAACTTATTAAAGAGTCTCTTGAGAAAGAATCATTTATCAAAATGAAAACATATCTTAATTAATGATATTTGAGAGATAAAAATGGCCTCTTTGGTTGCATAATTTTCTCAAGATTAATTAATAAAAGTCATAAAAAAGAAAAATTTATCTTCATTATTTTTACCAGTTAATAGGACATTTTGATTCTAAATGACAAGTTTTGAAAAATCCGCAACCGATTGTGTAACAATGTGAGTACGTTTGAGAAGAGCAAGGCGGTTAGCACGAACATCAGGTTTTTTATCATTCACCAATACCTTTTCAAAAAATATATCAATCAATTTCCCAAGTGGCGCTAGCACACTGAGTGCAAATGATAAATTTGTCGCATTGATGGGAGCAAGAGCTTGTTTTTCTACTTCACAGATTGCATGATAGAGCTGCTTTTCTTCTTTCTCGACAAAGAGCTCAGGATTAATTTCATTCGCTATTGCCGTGCTTTTTTGAAATTCATTTTCAAGAATATTGGCAGTACGTTTTACAGAGGCTACAAAGTTCATTCCATCATGGGTATTGATAAAAGCGATAAGCGATTCGACACGACGTGCAACCAATAAAAAATCATCAGAATCTTTATTTAAAATCGCTTCAAGAGCGTCATAACGAGCACCTTCCTCTTTTAGATAGATTTTTAAACGGTCATGAAAAAAGAATAACAGGTCTGATAAAATATATTTTGTTTTTTCTGGAAGTAGATTCTGTAATTGTGAATTTTCTCTTTGAGAAATCTCATATTTATTTTTTTGTTGTAAGAAAAGATTCATTGCGAACTGAAACAGTGGCATAAGATTGATTTTCCAATCTCGCGAAAGTACAAGCCTAATAACTCCCAATGCTGCTCGTCTTAACGCATAGGGATCTTTTGAGCCCGTTGGTTTTTCATTAATGAGCCAAAAGCCAACGAGCATGTCAATTTTGTCGGCGAGCATAACGGTTATAGCAAGCGGTTCTTGTGGAAGACGATCTGTTGGTCCTTGAGGTTTATAATGGTCCTCGATTGCTACAGCTACGCGAGGATCTTCCCCTTGAAGAAGGGCATATTTTTGCCCCATAACCCCTTGTAGTTCAGGAAACTCTCCGACAATTTCTGTTTGCAAATCAGCTTTTGCAAGGATTGCTGCACGTTTTGCTAAAAGAGGATCTGTCTGTATTAAAGGTGCAATTTCTTGTGCGAGTGTAGCAATGCGTTCTACTCTTGCACCTTGCGTACCTAATTTAGCATGAAAAGTTACATTCAAATGATCAAGTCGCGCCATTCTTTGATCAAGAGGTTTTTTTATATCAAGATCAAATTTTTTTATAGAAGATTCTAATTGTTGAATATCAGGCAAATCACGCTGATCGGTTTGCCAAAAATAAAGTGCATCAGAAAGACGGGCACGGACAACCTTACTATTTCCTTTTGAAATTTCTTTGCCTTCATCATTTGAAAGAATATTAGAAACGAGAATAAAATGATGAGAAAGTTTTACTTTTTCTCCTTGTTTACGGGTAACAAAACATTTTTGATTAGCTCGAATGGTCAAGCGAATAATTTCTGGAGGAATATCAAGGAATGATTGGTCAAAATCACCCATCAGGATAACAGGCCATTCAACAAGACCAGCAACTTCTTCTAGGAGGGGATTGTCTTGAACTAGTTCTAAACCGTTGGCAAAGCAGAGATTTTGGGCATCAGCTAAAATAATATTCTTTCGTCTCTCGGCATCCAGAATGACTTTATGGGTTTCAAGTTGAGTAACATAATCATCAAAGCGGCGCACTTGAAATGGCTTTCCATCACTTAAGAAACGATGACCATAAGTTAAATTATTGCTTTTAAGAGAACCAATTGTAAACGGAATAACATGTGTTTCACCAATTTCTGGTCCGAAGACGCAAAGAATGTTTTGTAAAGGTCGAATCCACTTCAGAGCACCATTTTGTGCTGAATCTTTTCCCCAACGCATAGATTTCGGCCACGGAAAGTTGCGGATAATATTCGGTAAAATATCGGCAATAATTTCCTCTGCAGCTCGACCTTTTTTAACAATTTTAGCAATATAAAAATGACCTTTTTTATCATCATGTCCAATATGTGCTTCAGAAATATCGTTTAATCCTGTTGCACGTAGAAAACCATCAATTACATGCTGTGGTGATTTTATACTAGGACCTCTTCGTTCTTCATGGATATCTTTTGAGCGTATTGAAAGTCCGCGTATGTCCAATGTTAGCCGACGAGGTGTCCAATATTCACGAGCAGCTTCATAGATCAATCCAGCATTCACAAGTTGATCTGTAACAGATTTTTTGAGATCAGCAGCAGCTTTTCGTTGCATACGTGCAGGTATTTCTTCACTGAAAAGTTCAAGAAGAAGATCAGACATTAGGCTTCTCCAGTATATATTTGTCCAGCTTCTGTGAGTAAGAAGGCTTCCCCACAACGGCGCGCGAGATCACGAACGCGAAGAATGTAGTTTTGTCGTTCGGTTACAGAAATAACGCCACGTGCTTGCAAAAGATTAAAGATATGGCTCGCTTTAATACATTGATCATAAGCAGGAAAAACACAGCGATGTAATATATTTTCTTTATTTGGTTTTCCAGCATCAAGAAGTGCGCTGCATTCGCGTTCTGCATCGATAAAGTGCTGATGTAGCAGTTTTGTATCAGCAAATTCGAAGTTGTAATATGAGTATTCCTGTTCTGCCTGTAAAAAAATATCTCTATAACTTATTTTGTTTTCTCCCTCCAAACCATTAAAGTTAAGGTCATAGACGTTATCAACCCCTTGGATATACATCGCTAGACGCTCAAGACCGTATGTGAGTTCCCCTGAAACTGGAGCGCATTCAATGCCACAAACTTGTTGAAAATAAGTAAATTGAGAGACTTCCATTCCATCGCACCAGCATTCCCATCCAAGTCCCCAAGCACCAAGGGTAGGACTTTCCCAATCATCTTCAACAAAGCGAATATCATGCAGTTTTGTATCAAGCCCGATAGCTTGTAGCGACTTTATATAAAGTTCTTGTAGATTGAGCGGAGAGGGTTTGAGAAGCACTTGGAACTGATAATAGTGTTGTAAACGATTTGGATTCTTACCATATCGGCCATCTGTTGGACGTCGAGAGGGTTGGACATAAGCAACTTGCCAAGGACGTGGACCTAGAGAGCGTAATGTTGTTGCGGGATGAAAAGTCCCAGCTCCGACTTCCATATCGTAAGGTTGCAAAATTGCACATCCATAGTGTGCCCAATAATTTTGCAAAGTTAAGATTAGTCCCTGAAAAGAACGTTTGGGGTTAAGATGTTCAGGCAGTTTCACGCTTTATACTCTTTATATTGGACTAAACAAAAAACCAAAATAATTTTAGTTTCTCTGTTTATTATTTCATGTGGTTTATGGTTAAGCGTCGTTTATTGCAAACCAAATTTCAACTTTTCTTGAATTTGTTCAGAATTTTCTGGTTTTCCATCAATTGCGTGGTTCCATTGAAAGATTGCTTCACGTTTACGCCCAACTTTCCAATAGGCATCCCCTAAATGATCATTCAGTGTTGGGTCCTCTGGTTGTAATCTGACAGCATTTTCTAATATTTGCACTGCTTTATTATATTCTTTTAGTTTATAATAAGCCCATCCTAAAGAATCGAGAATATGACTGTTGTGAGCTTGCAAAGCAGAAGCTTTTTGCAGCATACGGAGCGATTCTTCAAGCTTTTCACCACGTTCTACAAGGGAATAGGCTAAATAATTAAGAACCTGCGGTTGGTTTGGAAAAAAATCAAGTGATTTTCTCAAGTCAATTTCTGCTTTTGGCCATTGCTTTAAACGTTCAAAAGCAATACCACGCTGATAAAAGAGTTTCCAATCGTCCTGCTGAAAGTTTTTTATCTGGGCAATAGCGGTGTCTAGAGTTTTAATGGCCTCAAGAAATTTATTGTCCTGCATATAAAAAGCAACGAGCGTTATCAAAATATTACGATCATTGGGAAATTTTTCATTTAACAATGTGAGTAATTTTATTGCTTCTTTGTAATTGTTGTTATTGGCAAGAAGGAATGCAAGATGAAGTTGTCCATCTTTATAATAAGCAGATTTAGGGGATAATGCGCGATAAAGTTTAATTGCTTGATGAGGATCACTCAATTTAGCAGAGATGTGTGCGAGCTGAAACAGTGTTGCGTCATTTTGAGGGTATAAGGCGAAAGATAATTGCTTAAAAATACGTGCGATTCGTCCTGAGTTTTTGTGGTTGAGGGCAGTTCCAAAATTATATAATACCTCGGCTGCTCCTTGTTGAGGTGTTTTAATAACTCTCTCTAAGAAAGAATTTTTTTCAATTTTTTCTCGAAAGTTTTTAAGGACTTCTCGACCTGACAACATTTGTTCGCCATGTTGGATTGTTTGAAGAGCTTGGTTACGCATATTATGGCGCAATTGGAATGAGGCATAGGCTATGATAATACGTTCATAGGTATTGGGAGCGATAAGAGTCCCCTGTTTGTTACTAAGTGCTTTAATGAAATATTTTTTTGCATCCTTTGGCTGTTCTGCGAGATCGCTCATAAGTGCTAGATGATAAGATATAAAAAGGTCATACCAGACGGGACCTTTGAGTTTCTTAAGATCAGCGATTGCCTGAGATTTTTGTCCAGATCCAAATTTAATCCAAGCACCGATGAGTTCAGGTATTGGATTATTGGATTTCGGAGGTTCTTTTGATTGCAGAAGAAAATTGGCATTCTTATAGTCTTTTTTGATGAGACTTTCTACTGACAAAGTTAAGGAAACAAAGGGAGTTATAACATCTTGCTCTTTGAGTTTTTGGGCTTGTTGGACAGCTTCTTTAAAGTTTCCGACCGAGAGCATAGCTTCAAGGAGCTCTTTTTGTGTTTCAATGTTATCAGGTTGATAAACGAGTGCTTGTTTAAAGTAATTGATAGCAAGTTCTGTTTTATTTTCATGATTTGCAACCCTTCCAGCTAAATAAGCACCTGTAAATGAGCTTGTATGAATTGCGGTGCTTATTTTACTGTAGGTGGGGAATGGCATCAGCATGATACCCACGATAAAGAGGGTAAAAAGTCGGGATACCGTTGCAGAGCACATGGAGCTAATCCTTTTCAAGATAATTAATCGATGGTGTTGTTTATAGGTCATATCTCATTACTTTATTGAGAAATACTGTGATTCTTGCAAAGAATTCAGTTTACGCGCGCAATACAAAATTCAACAGTTTCAACGAGAGCATTGTAAGCAAGATTTTCGTTCATGGGAACAAGAGCATCAATTGCACGTTTTCCGTAGATGCGTGCTTGTTCTATTGTATCTGTGATACTATCATACTTTTCTATTAAGTGTTGCGCGTGTGCGAAGGCTTCATTATTGTTATTGCCATCTTCAAGTGCTTGTTTCCAGAAATTTTTTTCTACTATATTTCCACGTTCATATGCGATAATAACAGGCATTGTTATTTTTCCTTCTCTAAAATCATCCCCTATATTTTTTCCTAAGTTTTGAGCACTACCGCTATAGTCAAGTGCATCATCAATCAATTGGAAAGCTAAACCTAAAGATGTTCCATATTCACGTAATGAAGAACGCTCTTTATGTCCATAGCCAGCAACAATCGGTCCTACTTCAGCGGCTGCTGAAAAAAGGGCGGCTGTTTTGGCATTGATGATTTTGAGATAGTCTGAAGGGCTGGTTTTGATATTTTTTGCAGCAGAAAGTTGCATAACTTCTCCTTCAGCAATAATTGCAGCAGCATTCGCTAGGACAGAGAGCGCTTCTATGGAACCGACATCGACCATCATTTTAAAAGCCTGACCCAACAGGAAATCACCAACAAGTACACTTGCTTGATTTCCCCAAATCATCCGTGCCGTGGATTTTCCACGTCGCAAATTACTTTCATCAATCACATCATCGTGTAGTAATGTGGCTGTATGCATAAATTCAACAGCTGTTGCGAGTTTTATATGCCCGTCACTTTGATAACCGAACATATGAGCAGAAGCGAGCGTAATCATTGGACGTAATCGCTTTCCACCTGATGAAATAAGATGGTTAGAAATTTCAGGGATCATCTCAACCTCTGATTTTGCCATAGAGAGAATAAATTGATTTACGCGCTCCATATCTTTTTGAGTAAGGTTGACAAGAGATTGAAGAGAAATTTGATTATTTCTTATTTGTTCTGGTTTGATAGCTGCGCTCAATGTGTTTACTCCTAGAGTATTGCAATGGACATATATAAAATTTACTTTATTTACTAGCATAAAGGGGGTTTGGTTTTGACTCAAGCTTTTGATGTCATTTAAAAGTGTTAGCTTGGAATGTTGTTGGCAAGAAATGTTCTTTAGCGAGTGTAATCTTATTGTTATGAAATAATAAAAAATTTAAAATAGCAGCTGAATGGCAAAAATGCAGTTTATAAAGGTGAGCATTAGGCTTTTAAATGGATAAAACAACGAATCAGAGTGGTGAAACAATAGACAGTTTTCACCGCGGGAAATTTTATTTGGTTCAACCCCATAAATATGGTCATCGTTCTGGAATGGATGCGATGTTGTTAGCTGGTTTGGTTCCAAGTAATTTAAAGGGCAAGGTTGTTGATTTAGGTGCAGGCGCTGGAGCTGCAGGGTTGGCTGTTGCTTCGCGTTGTCTGAAAGTTCATGTTACCTTAGTTGAACGTTCAGCTTTTATGGTATCTTACGCTCAAAAAACGCTTATGCTAAAACAAAATAAACAATTTTCTAGCCGAGTTTGTTTGCTAGAAGCAGATGTTACCTTCAAAGGGAATGCCCGTATAAAAGCAGGTTTGATAGATAATAGCTTTGATTTTGCGATTATGAATCCACCTTTTAATAATCCTACTGATCGCAAGACACCTGATAAACAAAAATCTGAAGCACATGTTATGTCTGAAGCGATGTTTGATAACTGGTTGCGGAGTGCAGCAGCCATTGTTAAGCCAGGTGGATACTTAGGGCTTATTGCACGTCCACAATCGCTGACAGATATTTTGCGTGCTTTAGAAGGGCGTTTTGGTGGTATTTGTATAATTCCTGTGCATGCACGTGCGAAAACAGCAGCAATTCGTCTTTTATTTTACGCAAAACGAGGAAGCCGAGCAGCTTTATCTATTTTACCGGCATTGATTATACATGAAGGTAATGACCATACTTTTTCACCCCGAGTTGATGCAATTAATAATGGATATATAAGCTTGTGGGAACTTTTCTAATAGTATCTTGTGTTTTTTAGTTTATTATTTAAAGTCTACACTTTGTCATTAGGGAGGTTTAGCTTTTGGGTGAAGTTATATTTCTGGTTGTAATGTGGGGATTGATTGGCGCTTTTGGATGGTATCACGTTGTTCCTTTTTGTTGTCCTTGCCTATTTAATTGTTCTTAATTTATAAGGAGATTTTGTTTTGATGGATTTTATTAAAAGTTTTATTCCACGCCGTTTTTCTTCCGATAAACTTGAAATTCCTGTGGTGCGCCTTCAAGGAGCAATTATGGATTCATCAGCATCTATATCCCGGACCCTTTCCCTCAGTAGGTGTGCAAATCTTTTAGAGAAGGCTTTCGCACACAAAAAGTCACCGGCTGTTGCACTTATTATTAATTCTCCTGGTGGTTCACCTGTACAATCGCGTTTTATCTTCAAGCGTATTCGTGACTTGGCAGAAGAAAAAAATAAAAAGGTTCTTGTGTTTATTGAAGATATTGCAGCATCCGGTGGTTATATGATTGCTTGTGCGGGGGATGAAATTTTTGCAGATCCTTCTTCAATTGTTGGTTCCATTGGAGTGGTTTCAGCTTCTTTTGGTTTTCCGGAGCTTTTGAAGAAAATTGGTATCGAACGGCGTGTATACACGGCAGGAAAGAACAAAGTTACATTAGATCCATTTCAGCCAGAAAAAAAGGCGGATATCGAGCATTTGAAATCTCTCCAACTTGAAGTGCATCAAACTTTTATCGATTTGGTTAAAGAACGGCGTGCTGAAAAATTATCAGATGATTCGAATCTCTTTACAGGAATGTTTTGGAGTGGAAAACAAAGCGTTGAGCTTGGTCTGGTTGATGGATTAAATGATGTACGTTCTGTTATTAAGGAGCGCTTTGGTAATGATGCAAAACTTCGACTTATTATGCCTCCAAAAAGTTTCTTAGGACCTAAAACGCCTTCAGGAGTGACGGCACATACGGTTTATACAGTCGTTGACAGTGCATTGATGGCAGCAGAAGAGCGAGCACTTTGGCAGCGTTATGGTTTGTAATGGAAAGGATCATTCAAGCCAGAGGGATTTTTATCTAAAAACAGATTTTAGAAGAAAAAAGGCTTGAAATGATACGAATGAGAACATGTCGTTTATTTTGTATGAGTGCTCTTCATATTTATTGTTTGTTTAGAAAACGATTAAGAATATTCCAAACTGTTTATAGTGCTTGTGCTAATAAAAAATATGGATAAAAGGGAGGAGTTTGTAAAAGAACCCTGTGTAGGTGGATATTACGTCATATGATATCAAATGTACAAGCTTCGTCCAAAAGACATTCCTATTTATTTACACCTATTAAATTGAATTTAGCTCTACATGTTGTGGGGCAACGTGCTGATGGGTATCATTTAATAGAAAGCTTGGTTTATTTTAGTCTTAGCGGTGATTGTTTACACTATGCACCTTGCGAAAATAATCAGTTTGTTTTGACGGGACCGTTTGCAAAAGGCCTTGTGTCTCATTTAGATAATTTGGTTATTCGCGCACGGGATTTTATGCATAATACTTTTTCTGAATGTGCTCAACCTGCTTTTTTTCGGCTTGTAAAAACATTACCTGTTGCTTCAGGCATTGGTGGTGGTTCAGGTGATGCAGCTGGGGTTATAAGCATGTTGCGTCAACAGTGGAATCTTGATTGCTCTTACCAAGAATTAGCAAAAATGAGCTTAGTTCTTGGTGCTGATGTTCCCATGTGTCTTTATGCATTAGAATATCAGCAGCCGCTTTTGGTCAAAGGAATTGGTCAAGAGATGATACAACTAAAGGGAGCCTGTTCTCTTGCAATAGTATTGGTTAATCATGGACAAGAGATTTCAACACAAACTGTTTTTAAAGCGTTAGAGAAGCGTCATAATCCTTCTTTAAAAATTAATACAGACGCTTTAAAGAGTGTTGATTCATTGGTTGAGGCTTTACAAGAAACGCGTAATGATCTTTTTTCTTCTGCATTAAAAATAGCACCTCAGTTAGCTGAAGTGTTATCTGTATTAGATGAATGTGGCGCTCTTTTTTCCCGCATGTCTGGAACGGGAGCAACTTGCTTTGGCATTTTTAAAAATAAACAAACAGCGCAACAAGCAGCTCTTTTTATCAAATCAATGCACCCAAATTGGTTTGTAAAACCGATCATGACTTTAGGAAATATCTGATAAATAAATATAAAAGCGTTTATTTCGTCATGATTTTATTATACACAATGAAAAAGGGTAACCAAAGAAATGTGTTTTTTATCTTTTGTGCAAGAATTTGCAGAATGTTTGGAGAGCCATTTAAAACTGTAATGCTTGCAAAAAATGATTAGGCTACAGAAATAGATGTATGTTTGTTGTATTTGTGATTTATCAAAGATGTTTAATGTTCCGCTTCAACCAAATTTTTCGTGCGAATTGGATTTGCAAAAACAGGGTTTTTTTCATATAGCAGGTGTTGATGAAGTAGGACGGGGGCCTCTCGCTGGACCTGTGGTAACGGCAGCAGTTATCTTGGATAAAGACCATATTCCTAATGGGTTAAATGATTCAAAAAAACTTTCTTTTCTCCAACGAAATAGACTTTATCATGAAATTTTGCAAAGTGCATTAGCGGTTTCAATCGCTAGTCTTTGTGCTCGTACAATTGATCAATCTAATATTAGAAAAGCAACTTTAGAGGCAATGCGTCGCTGTATTATGGGGTTAGCCATTCCAGCCCACTATGTCCTTGTTGATGGACGTGATATTCCTTCTGAGTTGTCCTGTCCTGCAATGGCATTGATTAAGGGCGATCAGCGTTCGGTTTCAATTGCAGCCGCATCTATTATTGCGAAAGTAACGCGTGATCGGATGATGGAGTGTGCAGGACAAGTTTATAAAGGGTATGGTTTAGAGAAGCATGTAGGTTATGCAACACTAGCGCATCGTGCAGCTCTTGATAAATATGGACCAATTATAGGATTACATCGTTATAGTTTTGCACCACTAAAAGAGTGTTATAGAAATGGTGTGTCATGACGATTCTACCACTTAATAGTGCTTCGATAAGAGAGGCAATAGCGCTTCTTGAACAAGGGAAGTTAGTAGCATTACCAACGGAAACTGTTTATGGATTAGCGGGCGATGCAACCAATGGGAGGGCAATTTATTCTATTTTTTCTACAAAGAGTCGTCCGCAAATTAATCCTCTTATTGCGCATGTCAGCGGCATCGAAATGGCGGAACGTTATGTTAAAATTGACTTTCTTTCACGCCAATTAATGGAAGAATTTTGGCCAGGGCCTTTGACATTGGTTTTGCCTTTAAAGGAACAGCATAATATTCATCCTTTAACAACCTCTGGTTTGAATACCTTGGCTGTTCGTTTTCCAGACAGTCGTTTTGCGGAAGTAGTACAACATTTTGGCCGCCCACTTGCTGCTCCTAGTGCGAATCAATCGGGGCGTCTTAGCCCTACTTCAGCTGAGGCTGTTTTTGCATCTTTAGGGGAATCTGTTCCTTTGATATTGGACGGAGGACCTGCTAAAATAGGGCTTGAATCAACGATTATTAAGATTTGTGATGAAAATATTTATCTTTTGCGTCCAGGGGGGCTTGCGGCTGATAAAATTGAAAAAGTTGTGGGGAAGTCTTTAAAACGGATAGATCAAAGGGCGGCGATTGAAGCTCCAGGGATGTTAAAGTCGCATTATGCTCCCAATGCCACGATTCGTTTGAATGTAGAAAAGGTGGAAAATGGTGAAGCGCTTTTAGCATTTGGTTCAAAGCGCGTTATGGGGGCTGAAAATGCCGTTTCTATTTTAAATCTTAGCGAAGATGGAAAGTTGGAAGAGGCAGCCTTTCATTTATTTCAATATATGAAGGAATTAGATTCATTTAAAGTGAGATGTATCGCAGTAGAACCTATTCCATCATACGGATTAGGGGAGGCGATCAATGATCGTCTTATACGGGCTGCGGCTCCAAAGGAGAAACAAACATGGAGCAGAAATTAATTGAGGGTTTTAGAGAAATTGTTGGTGCTAAGCATGCTATAACAGATCAAGCGTTGATTGCACCATATTTGCTTGAAGAGCGTGGGCTTTTTCATGGAAAAACACCTTTACTTTTACGTCCATCTTCTTGCGCACAGGTCTCATTGATTATGCAGCTAGCGAGCAAAACACGCACACCGATTGTGCCACAGGGTGGAAATACAGGGCTTGTGGGGGGACAACAACCAGATGAAAGAGGAGGGAGCGTTCTTTTATCCATGGAACGATTAAATAAGATTAGAACTATAAATATTGAGGGAAATTTTGTTGTTGTAGAGGCTGGTGTTATTTTACAGGATTTACAGAAAAAAGTGGATGAATCAGGTCGTTTTTTCCCTCTTTCTTTGGCATCTGAAGGTTCTTGTCAAGTAGGAGGAAATCTTTCGTCGAATGCTGGAGGGACAGCTGTTTTAGCCTATGGCAATATGCGTGATCTTTGTCTTGGTTTGGAAGTTGTTTTACCAGATGGCCGTATTTTAGATGATTTGCGTTTTGTTAAAAAAGACAATAGTGGTTACGATTTGAAAAATCTTTTTATTGGTGCAGAAGGCACATTGGGTGTTATAACCGCAGCCGTTTTGAAGATGTTTCCAAAAATAAAAGGAAAAGCTGTTGCTTTGGTGGGATTATATAGTCCGGCGAAGGCTTTAGAGTTTTTATCTCTGGCTCAAGAATATGGAGGAGGGATGTTGACAGGTTTTGAGCTCATGGGAAATCTCAGTTTGCAAATGGCTTTAGATTATAAGATGTGTGAGAAGCCTCCTCTTCAGCGGGAGCATGAATGGTATGTATTAATGAACATTTCATCATTGCAAGGCGATGATGAGGCGTTATCAGTACTGAGTATTATTTTAGAAGAAGCTTTAAAGAGTGCGGTGATAGAAGATGCAATTGTTGCACAATCTTTAAAACAGCAAGATTTTTTTTGGCAGTTGCGGGAAAGTATATCCTATGCACAAAAGTTAGCAGGAGGGTCCATTAAGCATGATATTGCGGTTCCACTTGCTTCTATTCCTGATTTTATTGCTGAGGCAGCGCTTATTGTTGAAGATATTTCTCCAGGAGCACGGGTGATTTGTTTTGGACACATGGGCGATGGAAATTTACATTATAATATTACACAACCTGTAGGAGCTGATACAACGGTGTTCTTGCAGTTATGGTCAAAAATGAATCATCGCATTCATAGTTTAGTAATGGACTATAGAGGTGCATTTTCTGCTGAGCATGGAATTGGTCAGCTTAAGCGCGAAGAACTTCGTTCTTTTAAATCGCCTGTTGCATTGGATATTATGCAAGGGATTAAAAAAACGCTCGATCCTTTAGGGATAATGAATCCCGGAAAAGTATTATAATTCAAGAATAGTGATCATGTATTTTTGTTTAGATTTTAATAACCAAAAAAGAAACCAGTTGTTTTTTATTCAAACTTTTAATAATCCAATGAGAAAAAGCTGCTAAAGGGTGTATGTTATTTAAGATAAATTGGGATAATGTATATGGCTAATCAATGCTTTAATCAGGCAAAAGCGGTGCTTGAATTTCGGTTAGATCCGTGCCATTTGCCACAAACGACGACATATTTTTCATCCAAAACGGGTAATCAGGTTATTTGTTCGTTAAATGAGCGTGGTGTTTCTTTTAAAACGGATATGCCTTCAAGCTTATCGCATTTAATACCGCCTTATCATTTCCAAGGAATTGCAGCACGTACCGTAAAAACGCGTTCAGGAGAAAGAGCTGTTGCATTAGAATTACTTCATGCTGATGAGGAAGCTTGTATACCGCTTTTGGTTTCCAGAGATTTGAATAATGTTCTTCTGGATTGGCGATTATGGGCGGATACTTATGGCCTCCCCATGCTTATGATCAATGAAGATAATCGCATTCTGGTTGTAAAAGATCGTTCTGATTTACATCG
>NZ_JBHIMK010000001.1:13951-40540 GCF_042194085.1 Bartonella sp. MU70NMGDW | reverse complement strand
TTTTTTTGGCATTTTATTTTTCGTAAAAGCGGAATTTCATTAAAAAACGCGATAAATAAAAGAAATGATAGTATATATGTTTTTCGTCAAGATTTTATAATAAAGAAAGTATTTATAAAAGTGATGAGAAAATGCGTTTAAAGTAAATACAACAGTAAAATGATCAGTTTATATGACAGTGTCATATTCAGAGAAATTTCCTATTTTATCATGAGTAGATATCCTATTTACAATATTTGATTGTTCAAACGAAAGCACACTCATTTTTTCAAAATTATAGTCAACGTAAAACAGTAAGAAAATTTGTGTATCATGCTCTTATATAAAATAATCAAATCGTAAAAAAGAATATTCAAATAATTTAGTTTTCTCGTGCAATGGCTCTCCATCCGATATCACGACGAACAAAACCTTCTGGCCAATCAATACAATCAACAGCTTCATAAGCACGTTTTTGTGCATGCGTAATCGTTTTTCCTGTTGCTGTTATATTGAGAACACGTCCACCATTTGCAATGAGTTCTCCATCACGCAATACTGTACCAGCTTGAAAAACTTTCACATCGGGAAGAGTGTTTACTTTATCAACGTTACGGATGACAGTACCTTTTTGGGGAGAGTCTGGATAACCATTGGCAGCCATAACAACGGTGAGAGCAGTTTTTTCAGACCACCGAAGAGGCTTATGTTCAAGTTTTCCTTGAGCTGCAGCAAGAAAAATTGGCAAAATGTCATCTTTGAGACGCATCATTAAAACTTGACATTCAGGATCACCGAATCGTACGTTAAATTCAATTAATTCGGGTCCTTTTTGCGTTATCATTAATCCGACGAAGAGAATACCTTTAAAGGGGGCGCCCATTTCTTTCATGCTTTTTAAAGCTGGTTCAACAATTTCTTTGAGGGTACGATTCACTATTTCTTGGGTCATGATGGGCGCTGGTGAATAAGCACCCATACCACCGGTGTTTGCTCCAATATCCCCATCACCTACACGTTTATGATCTTGGGCAGATCCAAAAGGAAGAGCAATTTTACCATCACAAAGGCAGAAGAAGCTTGCTTCTTCACCTTCAAGAAAAGATTCTACAACAATTTTGTTTCCTGCATCTCCAAATGCACTTTTGAAGCAGGCATCGACTGCGTTAAATGCTTCTTCCATAGTTGTTGCAACCACGACACCTTTGCCAGCTGCTAAGCCATCAGCTTTAATAACAATGGGAACACCTTGTTGATGAATGTAAGCTTTAGCTTTAGAAGCATCATTAAAGCATTGGTAACTTCCTGTAGGAATGTTATTCTTACGACATAAATCTTTTGTAAAAGCTTTTGAACCTTCTAGTTGAGCAGCTTTTTGAGTAGGACCAAATACACAGATGTTAGCGCTATTAAGAGAGTCTGTTATACCCGCAACCAATGGTGCTTCTGGTCCTACAATCACAAGATCAATAGAATGTTTTTTACAAAAATCAATAACAAGGGGATGGTCATCAATGTTTAAATTAATATTTTCACCAAATTCTGTTGTTGCAGGGTTTCCAGGAGCACAATATAACTTTGTTAGCAGTGGTGATGCTGCTATTTTCCATGCTAAAGCATGTTCTCGTCCACCTGAGCCAATAAGAAGAATATTCATTGCTTGCTCCTCTCATAAAAGATGATTAATCTCATCTCTTTCTCATAAGAATGAAATGTCTCTATCGCAAGACCAAAGGTAAATCATTTGATGAAAAAAAATAAAAATATCGCGCATGTTCAATCCTGTGAGAGTCAGGGACGGGTTATGGACGCATCTTCCAAACAATGGGTCTACAATTTCCTTCCCTGTTCTTTATGGTTTTATGCGCAATTGGCGCGTTGGGATCGGCCTATCGGATGGCAATTGTTGATGTGGCCTTGTTTTTGGTCAACAACAATGGCTTTTTTCTCTTATAACATGCATTACGATACTCTTTTATCAATGTTTCTTCATTGGGTTTGGTATCTTTTTCTTTTTTTTCTGGGATCTATTGCTATGCGAGGGGCAGGATGTACTTGGAATGATCTTATTGACCATAAAATTGATGCTCAGGTAGAAAGGACACGTTCTCGTCCATTGCCGACAGGTCATGTGAGTCGGTTTCAAGCCAGAGTTTTTATACTTATGCAATGTTTGGTTGGTTTAGTCGTTTTATCACAATTTAATAGGTTTAGTTTTTTTCTAGGTATTTCGTCATTGATAGCTGTTGCGTTTTATCCTTTTATGAAACGCGTAACATATTGGCCGCAGTTTTTTTTAGGCGTTGCGTTTAATTGGGGGGCATTAATGGGGTGGGCTGTTGTCTTTGGAAGTTTAAGTTGGGCCCCAATCTTGCTTTATGTGGGATCAATCTTGTGGACCATAGGATACGATACAATCTACGCACATCAAGATAAAGAAGATGATGCTACTGTTGGTGTCCGTTCTACGGCTCTTCTCTTTGGTAAAGGAACCAAGCGTGCTTTAGTATTTTTGTATGGTGGTTTTGTGGTGTTCGTTAGTCTAGCATTTTATTTATCTGGAGTCCCTGTTCTTAGTTTTTTGGGGATTTTTGCGGCAAGCATCCATATGTTTATTCAAATTAAAGTCATTGATATAGATGACAGTTCACAATGCCTCAGGCTTTTCAAATCTAATTCGCTTATTGGTTTTGTGATTTTTGCTGGTTTGGTATTTGGGGGTATATGGACGATATTTTATCCTGCGATCTAAAAATAAGTTAGCTAAAATCATAGTTTCTGCTGAATACAGTATTTTCTTTTAAATAAGTTTGTTGCTAATCTGTTTTAAGCGATACAGTAGAAAATATTACCAATCAACTTTTACAGTGAAAATGAAATTCTTCTATTTAAATAAACTAAATCATCTTCTTTTAGAATTTTTCAAATAAAAAATATTTTTTTAACTGTCGGGAAGAAAAAATCTTTATAACGATGAAGTTTGAAGGATTAGGGATAAAGTTTTTGTCTTTTCCAATCGCTGTGTTCAACACAATCGCGTGTAAAAAGCAGACGATCATGTAAACGAAATGGGCGATCGCACCAGAACTCTATAGAAAGGGGTTTAACACGAAACCCAGACCAATAAGGTGGTCGTGGAATATTGCCTAGAGCATAACGTGCAGTATATTGAGAAATTGCTTTTTCGAGCACAAAACGATTGTCTAAAGGTTGAGATTGTTTAGATGCCCATGCACCAATTCGACTACCACGTGGTCGCGATTGGAAATAGGCATCGGCTTCCTGTTGACTTACTTTTTCAACAATTCCTCTAATTCTGACCTGACGACGGAGCGATTTCCAATGAAAACCTAAAGATGCTTTCATTGATTTTAAAATTTCTTGTCCTTTACAGCTTTCATAATTGGTATAGAAGACGAAGCCTTGGGGACTGTAGTCTTTGAGGAGAACCATACGAACATTAGGGAGTCCTGTTTCGTCAACTGTTGCTAATGCCATAGCATTTGGATCATTTATTTCACTTATCGTTGCTTCTTCAAGCCACTTTGCGAAAAGTTCAAAAGGTTTTTGCATTTTCATAAAATGATCATCTGTTGGTATTTTGTTGCTCATAGTTTCTCCAAATATCAGTGAGCATGGGTAAGGCATTTTCTCATTTACTTTATCATCAAAAAGTTACAGTACTATTTTTTCTTATTTTCAAAAAGCCAATGCTATTGTGTATTTCTATGGTAGTTTAATTATTTTTACTTTAGCATAGACTACAATGAGCTATATTAAATAAATGCCTCATTTTATCTGGTATTTTAGTTTATTGATAGACATATAAAGAGGAAAGAAGAAATTATTCTCTAGAATAGACTGATGAAGATATAAGGGATATTGAACAACGGATCAGTTGATATTTTGAAACCGAAAAAATTGAAAAGAGGGCAATATGCGTGATCCCTACACGATTCTGGGTGTGGCACGTACCGCAAAATCACAAGAGATTAAATCGGCATTTAGAAGATTGGCAAAGAAGTATCATCCAGACCATAATAAAGATGATACAAAGGCTAAAGAAAAATTTGCTGAAATTAATCAAGCTTATGAAATTATAGGTGATAAGGATAAAAAGGCACAATTTGACCGCGGTGAAATTGATATGGAAGGAAAACCGCTTTATCAAGCCTATGGTACTGGTGAAAATTTTAGCAATAAACAAAATCCCTTTTCAGGAAGAGCAAAGGGATTTGATTTTTCCTCTTCAGGTGGTGCAGGTTTTGATGCGAGTGATATTTTTCGGGATCTGTTTGGAGGAGGTGGTAGCTTTTCGAATTCCACACACTATAACCGTCCCCAACAAGGAGCACATGTTCGTGCTAATCTTGCTATAACATTAGAGCAGATGGTTGGCGCAGAAAAGGTGGAAGCTGTTTTTCCAAATGGAAAAAAGTTAAAAATTAAACTTCCAGATTATATTGAAGACGGACAGACTATTCGATTAAAAGGTCAGGGAGAAGAGGTACCTCTTGGGCAAGCAGGAGATGCGTTGATAACCATTCAGATTCAAAAACATTCTCGTTTTCGGGTTGAAGGAAGAGCACTCCATCTTGATTTACCAGTTTCTCTTAAACATGCTGTTTTGGGAGCAAAAGAAGAAGTTGAGACATTGGAGGGACGTGTGGTTTTAACGATTCCTGCTTGGTCAAGTTCTGATCGCGTTTTACGGTTGAAAGGGAAAGGGCTTCGTTTAAAAAATGGTACAAGAGATGATCTTTATGTGCATGTTCGCATTATGTTGCCAGAAGGTAAAAATGCCGCGCTAGAACAGTTTTTGCAAATGCAACAAGATTGATTTTAAAATTTTTTATATATAAAAGCGTAGTTTTTGTTTGATTTTAAACCAATTACTTGAAGAAAAAGTTGACCTGTGTCATAGGCAGATGAATAATATTAATTTTAAGTAACAATGGGGCAGTGCTGATGGCTAAGGGTAATGGTTTATTGTACGGTAAGCGTGGTTTAATTTTGGGGTTGGCCAATAATCGCTCCATCGCTTGGGGAATCGCTAAAGCGGCAAGTAGCGCAGGGGCAGAGCTTGCTTTTACCTATCAGGGTGAAGCAATGAAAAAGCGTGTTGAGCCTTTGGCTGAAGAATTAAAGGGATTTGTTTGTGGACATTGTGATGTTTCTGACAGTGTCTCTATTGATACGGTCTTTAGAGAAATAGAGAAGAAATGGGGAAAGCTCGATTTTTTAGTTCATGCTATTGGTTTTTCTGATAAAGATGAGTTAAGTGGTCGTTATATTGATATCAGCGAATCAAATTTTATGATGACCATGAATATTTCGGTTTATTCCCTAACAGCTCTAACGAAGCGTGCAGAGAAATTGATGTCAGATGGTGGTTCAATCTTGACACTGACCTATTATGGTGCAGAAAAGGTTGTTCCCAATTATAATGTAATGGGGGTTGCCAAAGCAGCTCTTGAAGCGAGCGTGAAATATTTAGCGGTAGATTTAGGTCCTCAAAATATTCGTGTTAATGCTATATCTGCTGGACCAATTAAAACGTTAGCGGCTTCAGGTATTGGTGATTTTCGTTATATTTTAAAATGGAATGAATATAATGCTCCATTACGTCGTACGGTAACAATTGAAGAGGTTGGTGATTCTGCGCTTTATTTTCTTTCAGATTTGTCTCGTTCTGTTACCGGTGAAGTCCATCATGTCGATTCGGGTTATAATATCATAGGTATGAAAGCAGTTGATGCACCAGACATTTCTGTCGTTAAAGAATAAAGTTTGGTTTATAGGATTTTATTGGACAGCAGTAATTTGACCAAATTTAAAGTGGCTAAGAGTATTTGGGAGCAAAGAGCTACCTTGTGTATAGCACACAACATACGTTGTCGTTGTATATATTTGACAGAGAAACGGATCTTTTTTCATGTCGCATAATACATTTGGTCATTTGTTTCGTGTAACAACATGGGGTGAAAGTCACGGTGCTGCTCTTGGTTGTGTCATTGATGGTTGTCCACCTGGAATTATTTTTACTCTTGCAGAAGTTCAAGCTTATCTTGATAAACGCAAACCAGGACAATCAAAGTATACAACACAGCGCCGAGAACCAGATGAAGTAGAGATCCTTTCAGGAGTTGTTGTTCAAGACGATGGGACGACATTGGTGACAACAGGTACACCAATTTCTCTGTTGATTCGAAACACAGATCAGCGTTCGAAGGATTATAGCTCGATTGCCCATCAGTATCGTCCAGGACATGCGGATTATACTTATGATATTAAATATGGCATTCGTGATTTTCGAGGTGGGGGACGTGCTTCAGCACGGGAGACGGCCGCACGTGTTGCAGCGGGTGCATTTGCTCGTAAAATCGTTCCTGGTTTGATTGTACGAGGAGCAGTGATAGCAATTGGTCCTCATAATATTAATCGTGATCGTTGGGATTGGTCAGAGGTTGATAATAATCCTTTTTTTACAGCTGATGCAGAGATGGTTCACATTTTTAGTGATTATATCAGTAAACTCCGTAAAGAGGGGACATCTGTTGGTGCGGTTGTTGAGATCGTTGCAGAAAATGTTCCGGCAGGTTTAGGAGCCCCTATTTACGCAAAGCTTGATCAAGATATTGCCTCGTTACTTATGTCGATTAATGCGGTAAAAGGTGTGGAAATTGGTGATGGTTTTGCGGCAGCCCGCCTGAGGGGAGAAGAAAATGCCGATGAAATGCGAATGGGAAATGATGGAAAACCGCTTTTTTTATCCAATCATGCTGGTGGTATTTTAGGGGGAATATCGAGTGGACAGCCAATTGTTGCACGTTTTGCTGTAAAACCTACTTCATCAATTTTAACGCCTCGTCGCTCCATTGATGTTGATGGTCATGATATAGATGTTATAACGAAGGGACGTCATGATCCATGTGTTGGGATTCGTGCCGTTCCTGTTGGTGAAGCGATGGTTGCTTGTGCTATTGCTGACCATTATCTAAGACATCGCGGTCAAATTGGGTGATTGAGAAGGTGAACAATGGCGTATGATGAAAAAAAAATTGTTTCTGCACTTAAAGCTTTTGAACGCGGTGAAATTGTTGTGGTGACAGATGATGATGACCGTGAAAATGAGGGTGATTTAACTCTTGCTGCAGCGCATTGTACAGAAGAAAAGATGGCGTTTATTCTTCGTCACACAACAGGTATTGTGTGCACACCTATGCCAAAAAAAGAAACACAACGGTTTAATCTTGCTCCTATGGTACCAGATAATAAATCTGCACATGGGACGCAATTTACGGTTACTGTGGATTTTAAACATGGGATAACGACGGGTATTTCCGCACATGACCGCACATTGGCAGTTCGTAATCTTTCTAATCCAAATGCAAGCGCGGATGATTTTGTCCGTCCAGGACATATTTTTCCTTTGATTGCACATGAAGGGGGGGTGCTCATGCGTTCAGGTCACACAGAGGCAGCTGTTGATTTATGTAAATTAGCTGGTTTGCCACCAGTTGGTGTTATTGGTGAGTTGGTCAATGATGATGGCAGCGTTAAACATGGCGATCAGATCATGAAATTTGCACAAGAACATCGGTTGCATATTATAACGGTTGCAGATTTAATTGCTTACCGCCAACGTAAGGAAATATTGATCAAGCATGTTGGAGAAATGCCTATTGAAACATCTGTAGGTCCCGCTATTGTTCACAGTTATCAACTCCCTTGGGAAGCCGTTCAGCATATTGCAATTGTTTTTGGTGATGTCCGTGAGGGTGGTGATATTCCTGTGTATTTACATCATGAAAACATTATAAATGACGTTTTTTGTCAAGCTTCAGATATTATGGTGATGATGCGGCGTATGATGGAAAAAGAAAAACGTGGCGTATTTATTTATTTGCGTAAAGGCTCTGTTATGCAATCAACTATTGATATTCAAAATATGGCAAGAGACAGTTCAGAAAACCATGTGCAGGCGATTGAACGCGAAGAAGAATGGCGCAAAATTGGTTTAGGATCACAAATTTTAAAATATCTAGGAATAGGCTCTGTTATTGTTTATGCTGCTAAAGAACATCATTATGTAGGTTTAGAAGGTTTTGGAATTCGTATATCCAGAACAGATATTTTTTGAGGTTCATATGAAAAAAGAGATACAAGAGGGGGATATTACGACTTTAAGCTTTGAGCAAGCGCTTCAGCAACTTGAAGTTATTGTCGAAAATTTGGAACGTGGCGATGTGCCTTTGGAACAATCCATTGATATTTATGAACGCGGTGAAGCGCTTAAAAAGCATTGTGAAAAACTCTTAAGAGTTGCTGAAGCTAAAATTGAAAAAATACAACTTTCAGAAGAAGGTTCTCCAGAAGGAGTAGAACCACTTGATGCTAAATAATATTAAATATTTTGGATATTTATTGTGAAACGAGGAGATATAATAACCTTTTTTATAGAAAATTAAATCGATTGATTTCTTTTTTATAAAATAAGTTAAAAATGAGGAAGTTATAGCTCATCTCAAATAGAAAAGAACATTTTTGAGTAAAAAAGATGCAAAACTATAAATAAGAGTAGAGAAGATACATTTTTATCGTTGCGTTTTCTTGAGTTAAGATAATAGGAAGGTTTTTTTGTCTCAGGTTTTAACACCATTGCTTGACCGTATTTGTTTTCCGCAAGATTTGCGGGCATTGCCTGAGTCTGATTTGGTACAGTTGGCTGATGAGTTGCGGACCGCAACAATTGATGCGGTTTCTGTAACAGGTGGTCATCTTGGGGCAGGACTTGGTGTTGTTGAGCTCACTGTTGCATTACATTATATTTTTAATACACCAGAGGATAGGATTATTTGGGATGTTGGTCATCAAACCTATCCACACAAGATTTTAACGGGGCGTAGAGAAAAAATTCGCACATTACGTCAAGAGGGCGGATTATCAGGTTTTACAAAACGTTCAGAAAGTGTGTATGATTCATTTGGAGCGGGTCATTCGTCTACTTCTATTTCAGCGGGGCTTGGCATGGCGGTGGCAAGTGCTTTGAAAGCAGAGACAAGACGCAATATCATAGCTGTCATCGGTGATGGTGCAATGTCTGCGGGCATGGCTTATGAAGCAATGAATAATGCTGGCGCTTTGGATGCACGCTTGATTGTTGTTCTTAATGATAACGACATGTCTATCGCACCACCTACAGGTGCTATGAGTGCACATCTTGCACGATTAGTATCTCGTCCTTCTTATCGTCATTTGCGTGAACGCGTAAAGATGTTGAGCGAAAAATTGCCAAAGTTTTTTTTTGATAAGGCGCGTCGTTCAGAGGAATTTGCGCGTGGACTTTTGGTTGGGGGAACTTTATTTGATGAGCTTGGCTTTTATTACCTTGGACCCATAGATGGGCACAATTTGGGGCATTTATTGCCTGTTTTAAAAAATGTTCGTGAATATCCTAGTGGTCCTGTTTTGGTGCATGTTGTCACACATAAGGGAAAGGGATATCCACCTGCAGAAGCATCACCTGATAAATATCATGGTGTTAATCGTTTTGATGTCACGACAGGAAAACAGGTTAAAGCATCAAGTAATATTCTACCCTATACCAAGGTATTTTCTAAAGCTTTAATAGAAGAAGCTCGCCATGATGATAAGATTGTTGGTATAACAGCAGCGATGCCAACAGGGACAGGTCTTGATTCTTTTGCAAAAAAATTTCCTGAAAAAATGTTTGATGTTGGTATCGCTGAGCAACATGCCGTAACTTTTGCGGCAGGACTTGCTTGTGAAGGGTACAAGCCTTTTGTTGCAATTTATTCTACTTTTTTACAGCGTGCTTATGATCAAATTATTCATGATGTATCAATTCAAAAATTACCGGTACGTTTTGCTATTGACCGCGCAGGTTTTGTGGGGGCAGATGGTGCAACACATGCTGGAAGTTTTGATATTGTTTTTTTGTCCACTCTTCCTGGGTTTGTTGTTATGGCACCTTCTGATGAGCTTGAACTGATGCATATGGTGCGTACAGCTGCAGCTTATGATCAGGGACCAATTTCTTTTCGTTATCCACGTGGTGAGGGTATTGGTATAGATTTACCGCAACGTGGTGAGTTATTAGAAATTGGAAAGGGGCGTGTTCTGCGTGAAGGAAATAGGATCGCTTTGGTTTGTTTTGGAACGCGGATGTCAGAAGTGTTACAAGCTGCTGATGCGTTAGAGGCTGAAGGATTATCTACAACGGTTGCAGATGCACGGTTTGCGAAACCTTTAGATAAGGATTTGATGTGTCGTTTGGCACGTGAGCATGAAGTATTGGTGACAATTGAAGAAGGGGCAATCGGTGGTTTTGGAGCGCACATATTACAATTTTTAGCGCAAGAAGGGCTCTTAGAGCATGGTTTGAAAGTTCGTACACTAAAACTTCCTGATGAGTATTTGAATCATGGTGCACCAGAAAAAGTTCTCTCAACTATCGGGCTTGATGCTATGGGTATTGTCAACACGGTTTTTGCTGCTTTAGGCCGCGAGATTCGAACAGGATAAAAAATTCGAGTATGATATGGCTGCCAGAAAAAGGCTCGATATTCTCTTAGTTGAAAAAAACTTTTTTACGACACGTTCACGCGCACGTGATGCTGTCATGCGTCAAACTGTTAAAGTTAACGGCGAAATCGTTTTTAAAGCTGGGCAAATTGTTTTTGGTGATGCAGAGATTGCTGTTTGTGATCCAGCGCAGAATTATGTTTCTCGGGCAGCGTTAAAATTGATTGCTGCACTTGATGCATTTCCGATTATAACAGATAAAGTGACGGCCATTGATGTTGGTGCATCAACAGGTGGTTTTACACAAGTTCTCTTAGAACGTGGATCGGCTCATGTAATTGCCGTTGATGTTGGGCATCATCAATTTGATAAACGTTTATTGGGCAACAGTGCTATAACGTTATTAGAAGGCTTGAATGTTAGAGATTTTCAACATAACCATTTAGGTGGGCGAGAAATTGATCTTATCGTTTCAGATGTTAGCTTTATTTCTCTCAAACTTGCATTGCCTCCCGTTTTGTCTTTAGCCAAGAAGGGCGCTCAAGCTGTTTTACTGGTAAAGCCTCAGTTTGAGGTTGGTCGTAAACACTTTAGTAAGAGGGGAATATTAAATCCATCAATAGCTAAAGAAACTGCTGAGGCGCTTTTTGTTTGGTTAAATACACAAACAGGGTGGAGCGCAAGAGGTTTAATTCCTTCCCCTATTACAGGTGGTGATGGCAACGTGGAATATTTACTATTCGGAGAAAAACAAGAGTGAGTGACAATGTCATAATCGACCATATCGGAGCAAATGGGTATGGTACTTCTAGGACGTCTCGCGGCTTCGTTTATGTTCCTTTTACTTTACCAGGAGAGTGTGCTGAAATTACTGTTCATGGAAAATATGCAACATGTATAGCATTAAAAGAAAAATCATTAGAACGCATTGATACTCTTTGTCAGCATTTTGGAGAATGTGGAGGGTGTACTCTTCAGCATTGGCATATGGATGCTTATCGCGTATGGAAACAACAATTGGTTGTTGATGCGCTTAAAAAGTATGGACTTAATAATGTTGTTGCGCCTTTAATAGAATGTAAACCTTATAGCCGACGGCGGATTACTCTAACAGCATCTATGACCCCACAGGGGCAAAAAGTTGGTTTTAACCGTTATCTCTCTCATGAGATTGTAGCTCTTGAGGAATGTCCAGTAAGCCGTCCAGAGCTTATTTCTCAGTTGCATAATATCAGAGAGCTCTGTGCTTTTCTAAGCAGCTCTGCCAAACGGTTTCATGTTACAATAACACGTGTTGAAAATGGTTTAGATGTTGCTTTAAGCGGTTGCATTGTACACCATGAATCACTTCGTCAGAAAATGATCAGTGCTGCTCTTTCATATGGGATTATACGTTTATCTGTTGATGGTGAAGTTTTGGTTGAACGAGAAAAACCAGAGATTTACTTTGGAGATGTCCGTGTTGAATTTCCTTCTGGTGGTTTTCTTCAAGCAACCTGCGAAGCTGAAAATATAATGGGCAATATTATTTTGACTCATTTAAAAAAAGCAAAGAATGCTGTTGATTTGTTTTCAGGGATAGGAACATTTACTTTGCGTATGGCAAAAAAGATGAATGTTCATGCAGTAGAAAATAATGAAGATGCATTAAGAAATCTAAATACAGCAGCACGTTTTGCAACTGGTTTAAAAACGGTCACTTGTGAAAAACGTGATCTTTTCCGACATCCCCTTTCTGTAAAGGAACTTGAGTGTTTTGAGAGTGTTGTTTTTGATCCTCCCCGTGCTGGTGCAGAGCAACAAGTACGTGAATTAGCTAAGACGACAGTATCACGTGTTGTGGCAATTTCCTGTAATCCTACTACATTTGCTCGTGATTTATCTCTTCTTGTTGCAGGGGGGTATACAGTAGAAAAAATCATACCGATTGATCAATTTTTATGGTCACCACATGTCGAAATTGTTGCTGTTTTGAGCAAAAAGAAAAAAAAGAAAGGTTGGAAGCTTTAGCTTAAAAATTTTTTAATGCCATGAAGATTTTTTTTAAAGTTTACTTGAGTATTATTATAAAATCTCTCCAAAAATTATCTATAATAATAACCTTTTTCTCGTTGAATTAAGAGCACTGAATGTAGAAAGTGTTTTTTATTTTGAACTTTTTATTATGAAATATAAAAGGCAAATTATCCCCCACAAAAGACTAATGTATTAAGAAGAAGATGTGTCTGAACAAGCCGGTGCCAGTGTTATATTTGTCATCTTCCAATGTGGCTATAACTCTTGTTACTTGAGACGGTCCATAAGAGGAATCTTTGGTCCTTTCTTGTACAGGTTTTATTCATATGACTCTCCCCATCTGTAACGTACAAACGAATGATTTTGATTGATTCAATATGGAACAGATTTAAAATGAGAGAATCTTATGGTATTCAAGGTTCTAATTTAATATGAACAACGATAGATTATCTTTATAAATCAATGTATTGTAACCTCCTCATAAAATGGTCGTGATAGATGAGAAGGAGGCAATATTGGGAAGGAATGAGAAAGCTTATTCTTTTATAAGCGCAGTTCCACCGATTGTCATATTATTGATTCGAAGATGAGGTTGACCAACACCAACAGGGACATTTTGGCCAGCTTTTCCACACATACCGATACCATTATCAAGTTTACTATCATTACCAATCATTGTAATACGTTTCATAGCATCCGGTCCATTTCCAATAAGAGTTGCGCCTCTGATTGGTGCTACAATTTTACCATTTTCTACTCGGTATGCTTCAGTACATTCAAAGACGAATTTTCCAGAAGTAATATCAACTTGTCCTCCACCAAATGAAACAGCATAGATACCATGTTTGAGTGAAGAAAGGATTTCTTCAGGTGTTTTATCTCCTCCTAGCATGATTGTATTGGTCATTCGTGGCATTGGTGCATAAGCATAAGATTCACGCCGTCCATTTCCAGTTGATTTACCTCCCATAAGCCGTGCATTAAGCCTGTCTTGCATAAAACCAACGAGCTTTCCATCTTCAATGAGAACGTTATACCCTGAAGGGGTCCCCTCATCATCGACAGTGAGAGAGCCACGGCATTGTGGAATTGTTCCATCATCAACAACTGTAACACCTTTTGCCGCAACTTGTTGTCCTAAAAGTCCAGCAAAAGCGGATGTTTTTTTACGGTTAAAGTCACCTTCTAAACCATGACCTACGGCTTCATGGAGCATAACGCCAGGCCATCCATTGGCTAAGACAACATCAAAAGATCCTGCAGGTGCTGCTTCTGCTTCTAAATTTGTTAAAGCCATACGTAAGGCCTCATCCGCAGCTTTTTTCCAATTGTCTTCATGAATAAATTGGTCAAATGCTTGTCGCCCTCCACATCCATAAAAACCATTTTCACGTCGATTACCCTCAGCAACAACCACAGATATAGAAAGTCGTACAAGAGGACGAATATCACGAACCAAATAACCATCTGCACGTAAAATTTCAACATGTTGTAGCGAGCCGGAAAGAGAAGCAGTCACTTGATGCAATTTATCATTTTTAGCACGTAAATAGGCATCAATTTTTTGCAAAAGAGCACTTTTTTCCTCAAATGATGGAGCATCAAGGGGATTATGCGGTTGATAAAGTTTTTTGTTTGTTTGTTGAGGTGCTATGCTATAAGTTCCCGCATGATTATTATAGGTAATAGCTTTAGCTGCTTCACTAGCACGTTTGAGTGCAGCAGCTGATAATTCACTAGAATATGCATATCCGGTAGCTTCTCCAGCAACGACACGCAGCCCAAACCCCATATCTTGATGGAAAGAGCCGTTTTTAAGCTGTCCATTATCAAATAAAAGAGCTTCGCTTTCTGTATACTCAAGGTAAAGCTCACCATCATCAGCATGATGAAGCGTTTCTTGTACAAGTGATTGCACTTTAGAGGAAGTAATATCAAAATGATCTATCAGCGATTTCATAAGAATTATCCTATTTTTATGGGAACTTAGAAGATTTTTATTAATCTAATTTAAGAAGCTTTCAAAATATACGATGAGATTTTAATCGTCTAAAGTGTATCGATTTCATTCATGTAGGTAAGGTTGCATAGGCGTCGGCAAGACCATGAAGGTCAACAAAACCTCCAATCCCTTGTTCAGGAGTTGTAAAGATAAAATAGGTTGCCGTTTTTCCTTTTAAAAAGAGCTGCAATATGTCTTCTTTAAGAAAGGCTTCAGCAACACAATTATCACCAAGACAACGACGATATTCCATTCTGCCCATATTTTTATCGTCAATTTTAATTCCAACGCCAGGACGTAATTCAACGCGAATCGGAACAAAAACACGCATCAAAGCACCTTGCTTTTGAGGAAGTTTATAAAATGTAACACGCAAAGTAATATCATGACGACCTTGTGTATGAACGTTTTGTACAACTTCACACTGCATGTTAGGTGTACCTGGCGGTAGAGCACAAACTTTTGTCCATGCACCATAGGTTTGTGGAGCAGGGACATTTTGCGCATAAGGTGTTTGTGCAAATGCATGATTGATAAAACTACTATAAAGTGTGTAAAGAACAGCACCAATAAAAAAAGTTTTTTTGAGTAATTTATAAAGTATCACAGAAAATCCTACCCGACTCAACACACATACAACCATACATAGATTTACATAAAAAAATGAATTCCCCACATAAAAACTATAACACAAAATCAGTATTTACCCAAATATATTAATCCATAGGATATATTTTTATGATACATTTGTAATGTAGGAGAGAATGTTGATTGAAAAAATGTATTTTTGTTGCCAATATTCCATCTATTTTTAGGGGATACGTGCGAACGAGGTATTTCATATTTTCTCAAAAATACGATTGGTCTTAATTGATCATTTCCATACGCTAGATAATATTGGTTTGTGAATGACAGAAATGGAAAAGGGCTTTGAGCGGAATGTCAGTTTCAGGAGAGTTATCGGTTGTGAATGGTAAAGCAACACCACCAAGATCCGGTATTGGTGATTATATCACGTTATTAAAGCCACGTGTTATGTCTCTTGTGGTCTTTACGGCTCTGGTTGGTTTGCTTGTATCGCCTGTTCCTATCAATCCGTTGTATGGTTTTTTAGCGATTTTATGTATTGCCATTGGTGGTGGCGGTGCGGGAGCACTGAATATGTGGTATGATGCTGACATTGATGCCGTGATGGAACGGACCAAAAAGCGTCCTATTCCTATGGGTAAAATCAGTTCCCGAAAAGCATTTATTTTTGGCATAGTTCTTTCTATGCTTTCGGTATTGGTTATGGGGAGCTTCATTAATTGGTTTGCAGCATTTTTTCTTGCGTTTACGATTTTCTTTTATGTCGTTATTTATACAATTTGGTTAAAACGTATCACACCACAAAATATTGTTATTGGTGGTGCTTCTGGGGCTTTCCCACCAATGATTGGATGGTCCGTGACAACAGGGACAGTGAGTATTGATAGCTTTTTATTATTTTTAATCATTTTTATGTGGACCCCCCCTCATTTTTGGGCTCTTTCTTTATTTTCATCCCTTGATTATGAGGCTGCAGGTATTCCTATGATGCCTAATGTTCGAGGTGAACATTCAACAAAAAAGCAGATTTTATTTTATACTATTTTGATGGCATTGTGCGCTGCTGCTCCTTGCTTTACTGGTCTTGGCGGAATTTTTTATGGTATTTTTTCAACAATTTTAAGCATTATCTTTGTTTATTTTGCCTATCGTTTGTGGAAAGCTGATACACATAATGAAACTATTTTGATGGCAAAAAAACTGTTTTTCTTTTCGTTACTTTATTTGGCAGCTATCTTTGGAGTTCTTTTGATTGAATCTCTTGTTTGGTATTTTATCGCTCTTTAGGCAAATAAAATGAAAAAGCAAATTTAAAAAGAGCTTTGCTGCAAGAAAATCTCGTAAGAAAACACGATAGAGTGTGTTCTTATGCAAAAGATGCTATTGCCAGTTTTTTTACATTGCTTATTCGTGTATAACGATAGATTGTTTGAATATATAGCTAAAACTATAGAGATTAAGGATGATTTATGTCTGGACTTCCCCCTTTAACGATACGTCTTTGTGGTCCACGTGGATTTTGTGCAGGGGTTGATCGTGCTATCCAGATTGTTCTCCTTGCATTAAAAAAATATGGTGTTCCAGTATATGTTCGTCATGAAATTGTACACAACCGCTACGTGGTTGAGGGATTACAGCAACGGGGAGCTATTTTTGTTGAAGAACTTGATGAGATTCCAGAAGAACATCGCAATCAACCGGTTGTTTTTTCTGCTCATGGTGTACCAAAATCTGTTTCAGAAGAAGCACGATGCTATAATTTGTTTTATCTCGATGCAACATGTCCGTTGGTCTCGAAAGTTCATAAACAAGCGATACGACATCAACGTCATGGTCGTCATGTTATATTGATTGGTCATGCTGGTCATCCTGAGGTGATAGGGACAATGGGACAGCTTGAAGAAGGGGCTGTGACGCTTATTGAAACGATAGAAGATGCTTTGCATTATCTCCCCAATGATCCAGATAAATTAGGATTTGTTACACAAACAACGCTTTCTGTTGAAGATACGGCAGGAATTCTCGATATATTACAACAACGTTTCCCTACATTAGCAGCCCCAGCGGCTGAGTCAATTTGCTATGCTACAACGAATCGACAAGATGCGGTTAAGGCAGCAGCAAAGGGGAGTGATTTGTTTTTGATTGTTGGAGCGCCAAATTCTTCTAATTCACGACGTTTAGTAGAGGTTGCCGAAAAGTCTGGTGCGCGGCAAGCTATTTTAGTTCAGCGCGCTGATGAAATTAATTTTGAAAACCTAAAAGCTCTTTCTATTGTCAGTCTTTCAGCAGGGGCTTCGGCTCCTGAAATTATTATTGATGAAATTATTTCAGCGTTTCGTGAGCGTTATAATGTCACAATAGAATTAGCTGAAACAGCAGTAGAAACGGAAAAATTTTTAGTGAGTCGCGAATTACGTGACGTCATTTTAACGTCGCAAGATATGGCTTTCGTCAATGGTCAAGCAAATAATGCAAAAAATGAAAATCAGAATACAGACATGTCTACAACGAAAGCAGAATAATGGCCGTTTATACAGATATTCATTCAAATGATTTAAAAGTGTTTTTAACACGTTATGCAATAGGGTCACTTTTGTCTTATCAAGGTATAGAGGAGGGGATTGAAAATTCTAATTTTATGTTAGAGACAACACAAGGGCGATTTATTTTAACACTTTATGAAAAACGTATTTCAAAAGATGATTTACCTTTTTTTTGTCGCTTGATGCAGCATTTAGGACAGCGTGGAATTCCTTGTCCTCAACCTGTTATTCAAAATGATGGAATGATGATCCGTGAATTAGCAGGACGCCCTGCTGCTATTATTACTTTTCTGGAAGGAGAGTGGGTCCGCCAGCCCACTATAGATCATTGTGGCGAAGTGGGGACGGGGTTAGCACAATTACATTTAGCAGGACAGGATTTTACACTTAGTCGTAAAAATACTCTTTCTGTTATGGATTGGCAGGTATTGTGGCAACGTTGTCAAACAAAAGAAGATGCATTATTAAAAGAATTTGGGCAAAAAATTGAGTTAGAATTAGCTTTTTTACAGGAAAATTGGCCGCTCAATTTACCAATAGGCATTATTCATGCAGATTTATTTAATGATAACGTCTTTTTTGTGAATCATCGTCTTTCTGGGATAATAGATTTCTATTTTGCTTGTAATGACTTTTTTGCTTATGATTTAGCGATCTGTTTAAATGCTTGGTGCTTTGAGCTTGATCATTCTTATAATCTGGCCAAAGCACGTAAGTTATTGGAAAATTATCAAAAAATAAGACCATTGATCCCTTTAGAATTGGACAAGATTGTTTTGTTAGCTCGTGGTGCGTCTTTACGTTTCTTACTCACACGTCTTTATGATTGGTTTAATACACCGCCTAATAGCTTTGTTATTAAGAAAGATCCATGGGAGTATTGGCACAAGCTTTGTTTTTTCAGTAATGTAAATTCGCTAAGTGAATTAGGTTTTTAAATTTTATGGCAACTCAACAAAAAGTCGTTGAAATTTATACAGATGGTGCTTGCTCAGGGAATCCTGGAATTGGAGGATGGGGAGCAATTTTACGCTGGAATGGTCATGAACGTGAGCTTTATGGCGGTAAGGTCCATACGACAAACAATCAAATGGAACTCATGGCGGCAATTTGTGCATTAAAGGCACTTAAAGAGCCCTGTTTGGTCGACCTTTATACAGACTCAGTTTATGTGCGTAACGGTATATCTAAGTGGATTGAAGATTGGAAAAAGAATAATTGGCGCACTGCATCAAAAAATCCTGTTAAAAATATGGAGCTATGGCAAGCTCTTGAGGATGCTTGTTCTTGTCATACAGTCAGATGGCACTGGGTAAAAGGACATGCGGGACATCCAGAAAATGAACGCGCAGATGCCCTTGCTCGCAAAGCAATTTCTCAATATCGCGAAAATGGATGTTTTCCAGCATAATTACTGTTTGAGAGTTTTTTTCTTTTATCGCGGAGTCGCAAGAGGGGTTGGCTGCGTATGGAATATGAATGTTCCACTTAAGGCGTAATCTTTAAAAGAAACTGTATAAAAAATTTTTTGGTTTATTTCTTCTGGTGCGAAATAGAGTGGAGCACTGAAGAGTGTATATTCTGCGTTATCACTGACTTTTTTTGCTGCTCCAATTTGCATTTCTCCTCCATCTAAAAAGAGAGAGGAAGGAGTGGTCTTGTTGTTATTTTGTATTTTTATAAGAAGGGTACTGTTATTTTTTTCGGCACTTATTTTTAGTGCATTCTGCATCATGCGGGGCAAAGAATCTTGGGCATTTTTTAAGAAGGAAGCAGGAAGATGTTTATTTTTAAGAGCAGATGGGGAAAAATCAAAGTTAACAGTAAATGGAAGACAGATTTTATTACATAATCCAAGGGTGAAAGCACCACTTAAATTTTTGCTTGAACCAGAAAGATTGAAGGGCAATATTACTTTATCTTTATAGCCTAATGACCAATCATTTTCTGTTTCAAAAAGCTGTGGGGTAGGATAAAAGATTTCATAAGAAACCTGTTGGTTGAAATTAAAAAACGGTGCCATGCCAGAATTACCTGGATTACGCCAGTAAGTTTTCCATCCTGGTTTAAGCACAATCTCAATAATGCCTTCTCTTATTCCAGAAAGAGAAGGTTCGGTGATTGCTAATCGGATACGACCACCATCTGATTCATACCAAGATGTTGCGAAAAGCTGGAGTTTTTGTTCTTTTTGAGCATTTACAGGAATGTTAAGTAATTCTAAAACTATAAATGTTAAGCTTAAAGTAACTAAAAGATTTTTATAAAAGAAAGTTGCGATATTTTGTAAATTTGTAAATATATGACTTTTTTTCATTGGATTTTTATTTTCCTAGTGTACTAAATGAACAAACTTTTATCATGTAAATTATGGAGAATAACAAATTAATGAAGCGGTGTAATGGCTTTTTAGGTGGACAATTACTCATAGCAATGCCTGGGATGAATGACAAACGCTTTATTCGTTCTGTTATTTACATTTGCGCGCATTCTGATGCTGGTGCGATGGGCATTATTCTCAATCAATTGCATCATATTGATTTTCCAGATCTTTTGCTTCACTTGGGAGTCATAGACAGGGGCCAAAAAAAAAGTCTTTCTGAACCAATAAAACAGTTTCCAGTTCGCTATGGTGGTCCTGTTGACCCTTCGCGTGGTTTTGTCCTTCATTCAGATGATTATGCTTGTGAAGAAACTGTTTTTATTGCAGATAAGGTCTGTTTTACTGCGACTATTGATATATTAAAAGCGATCAGTTGCGAACAAGGTCCGCAACATGCACTGGTAGCGTTAGGTTATGCTGGATGGAAAGCGGGGCAACTTGAGGCAGAAATTTCTACAAATGGTTGGCTAATCAGTTCTACATCACCTAGTTTTCTTTTTGAAAGTGATTTAAGCTGCAAGTATGATAAAAGTTTAACACGCATGGGTATCGATCCAACTTATCTTGCTTCTGAAATGGGACACGCGTAGAGTTTTTTCTAAGCTTTTTAACTTTACACGTTATTTTATCCCTTATGTTTTTATTTTATAAGGGAAATGGCTTTGAACGAGCGTAATTAATTCTTCTATGGCAATCGGTTTCGTTACAAGTGTGCTTTGAACATATTTACAGCCTTCTTGACGGAGGAAGATTGCTTCTTTTTCATTTTCAACACCTTCTGCGATAATTTGCAAATTAAGATCTGTTGCCATATTAATGATAGACTTAAGAACAATTTTCTTCTTAAGGGAGTCGATTGAAATAAGTGAACGATCAAGTTTAACCATATCAAATGGATAACGTACGAGATAGGTCAGAGACGAATAACCTGTTCCAAAATTATCGAGTGCGAGATTCATTCCAAGTGTTTTAATTTGTTCGAGAAAGTGCGCTGATTGTTCAGGATTATTTCTTAAGACAAATTCAGATATTTCAATCATCAAACGCCCTTTGTGGAGCGGATGACGAAGCAGAGCGGCGCGCAATTGACTAATAAAACGAGGATGAATCATTTCTGCGCTTGGTAAATTAATTGAAATAAAGAAAGATTGTTGGGAAAACTTTTCTTGTACATTTATAAGATCGATAATGGCACTATCGATGATAAATTGTGACAAATTCATAACAATTTGTTCGTTTTCTACGATTTTTATAAAATCAGAGACATTTAAATTTCCATAAGTGGGATGATGCCATTCTACAATTGTTTCAAAACCAATAATATGTCCGTCTGATAAATTAAGAATAGGATGGTAGAGGATTTTTATCTCATTACGTTTTATGGCATAATGAACATCTTTTTCCAGAGTATTATGTTCGAGACCCAAAGTGCGAAAATTAGGACGAAAAGGTTCTATATGGTTTCCACCCATTTGTTTTGCGCGAATCATCGCTAATTCACTGTCATTAAAAATATCTTTAGCTGTCGATCGGCTTTCACTCCATGTAACCAATCCGATAGACGTTGAAAGAATTATTTTGTTTTCTGAAAGTGAAATAGGTGCTGAAATTGTTTTGTGCAAATGATCTGCAAATGCTGCAATTTTTTGTGGTTCAGTTTCACTGAGTAAAATAATTGCAAAGCGGTCTGCTGAAAGTCGCGACAAGGTGTCTTGAAAGTTAATGAGACGGTTTAAACGACGTGCGATTATAAGCAGTACAGTATCCCCAACTGCTATGCCTAATTTGCGATTAATTTTGCGAAAATTGTCCAAATCAATCATAAAGACAGTCGGTCTAATTTTGATATTTGCTTTCGCCAAAGAGGTATAATTTTGTAGTCTATCGAAGAAAATTTGTTGGTTAGGAAGGCCGGTTAAGCTGTCGTGGATTGCATCATGCAATAAGCGTTCTTCGGATTTTTTATGGTTAGTAATATTGACAATGGTTCCAATGACACGTGTGATTTTCCCATCTTTTTGCATAGCCGGGCGTGCACGAAGAGAAAACCAATGATAATAACCACCACCGGAAGAAAGCCGAAAAATTTGATCAATGCGCCCTTTTTTATTTTTAAGAATGATATCTAATACGCCTTGAAAGCGTTCACGATCATCATGGTGCAAGGCTGAAATCCAGTTGCGCATAGGTCCATTGAGGTTATGAATTTCAGTACCAAAAAGGGTAGCCATGTTTGGATGTACAACAATACGGTCACGCTCAATATTCCAATCCCAAATAATATTTCCAGCTCCCTTTGCTGCGAGTACTTGTTGTTCAAGATCGGAAAATATTCCTTCATGGAAAGCGTCATTAGAAAAAGTTTGTTGCAGGACAGTAAAGCTGATGAGAAGAACAATGAGCACTAATCCCCCCGCTAATGCCGGCTGGATAATATCATTGTTTAAATATCCAGCTATGCAGGCATAGGCTCCAACACACCAAAAGCTAATGAGCAACCATGTTGGGATAAGCATAATGGCGCGATCATAGCTTCTGATTAAGAAATAGATGATTAATATTATACCAACCACAGCGGTAAGGCCAAAAGACAAACGCGCAATTCCAGCTGCTCTGATTGGATCATAAATAGCAAAGGCTCCTAGACTGCAAAAGGCAATGGTCCAAGCGATAGCACCGTAACTAAAATGATAATGCCAGCGGTTAAGACTGAGATAGGTAAAAAGAAAAATGAAGAGTGTAGCAGTAAGTGCTACTTCTGTACCAGCACGCCAGATTGGTTGTGTTGTGAGTGTAACTGCAAAGAATTTATTTAAAAAGTTGAAGTCAATACCAATATAAAAAAGCACTGCCCAAGCAACAGCAGCTGTTGCAGGAAACAGTCCTGTTCCACGGACAACAAAGAGTACAGTTAACAAAAGCGCTAAGAGACCTGATATCCCAAGAAGAATACCATGATAAAGCGTATAAGAATTAATTGCATCTTTATAAGCTTCAGGTTGCCATAAATAGATTTGCGGTAGATTTGCAGAGTTAAGTTCGGCCACAAATGTAACAACAGCACCAGGGTTAAGGGTAATACGAAAGATATCAGAGTTTGCACTAAGTTGACGATCGAGGGAAAAACCTTCGCTTGGCGTTATGGATTGAATCCTTGCTGATCCAAGGTCTGGCCAAAAAAATCCAGAACGCGCCATGCGGTAGTGGGGGGCAACGATGAGACGATCGATTTGTTCATCTGTTGGATTTGCAAGAGAAAAAACTGCCCAATTTCCGGAAAATTTTTCATTTTTTGCCTGCACTTCAATACGCCAAACAATACCATCTGGTCCTGGCGCTGTACTTGTTTGAAAAATAGAGCTGTTTGTATGGTGAATTTCAATTGCTTGTGAGAGATCAAGAGCAGCATCCTGAGAAGAAATTTTAACTGGCTCAATTGCTTGTGCTGATGTAAGATGGACAAGAGAACTAACGACTACAATGAAAATGATGTCAATTATTTTACGCAAACTCTTCACAATGTCCCACTCTCAATATTTTAGGATGTTTAACTTTCATTTCGATTTTTGAGAAAAAACGTCCACCTTTTATAATTTATTTACATAATAAATTGTTATCACTTTTTCTTAAGTTATGTGGTTTTATATACAAATAGACCACATGTCCATTTGCTTCAATGGAACTTGAAGCGAATGAAGTTTTATATTTTAAAAGGGCAAAGTTAAACCATGAATTTCCAGATTTCACGGATATACCTTCACTCATTAGAATCTTTATCACATGAAGTATGAATTGGGTAGTTTTGTACGCTTCTTTGCCCAATATTTCCAAAACTTATTTAATGAGAAGAGCTTTTGTGGTAAATTTTACGATAAAATATGTGTATGTTATTGTGATGCTGTTTTGAAAAGAAGTTTTTTACTTTAGCTTGGATGAAAGAGTTGACGTTAAATCATCAAAATTTATGAGGGGTCCTACAGGTCCGACAGCAGTTAGTGTTGGAGTGGAATTTGTAAAAAGACGATGTGCTAAGTCAGTTAATCTTTTAGGAGTGATGAGATTGAGGCGTTCAATTGTTTCCGATATTGGAATTGGTCGACCATAAAGGAGTATTTGGCGAGCAATGAGATGTGCTTGACTAGAGGGATTTTCCTGTGACATTGTCAGATTCGCACGATATTGCGTTTGTGCTCGTTGCAGTTCATTGGCGTGAATGTTTTTACTGACCTTGGAAAGTTCATCAAGAATCACGGGAATAAGTTCTTTGAGCCCTTCTTGTCCGGTAGCTGCGTGAACACCAAAAAGCCCAGTATCTGAAAATCCCCAATGAAAAGCATAAATAGAATAGCATAATCCACGTTTCTCTCTTACCTCTTGAAAAAGACGTGAAGACATACCACCACCAAGAATGATTGAAAGAATTTGGGCCGCATAAAAATCACGCGCGTGATAAGCACGCCCTTCAAACCCTAGAACAACTTGTGTATCCATTAAATCGCGATATTCACGAAAGTCGCCACCGACATAATTTGCAAGATTAGTAAGAGGTGCGGTTGAATGGGAGCGAAAAGTACCAAGACGACTTTCAACTTCTCGCAAGAAACTTTCGTGTTTTACAGCTCCTGCAGCAACGACAATCATACGATCTGCACTATATTGTTTATTGATGAAATCATGGAGATCAGTAGATGTAAATGATTGAATAGTTTTAGCTGTTCCTAAAATAGAGCGTCCAAGGGATTGATGACGAAAGGCTGTTTCTGTAAAGTGATCAAAAACAATATCATCAGGAGTGTCATGAGCGGCACCAATTTCCTGAAATATTACTTGTTTTTCTCGTTCTAGTTCATTGTCGTCAAATTTTGAATGCATTAAAATATCGGCTAAAATGTCTATAGCAAGTGGGATATCGCTTTTAAGTACACGTGCAAAGTAAGCTGTTGTTTCAATACTGGTGGTGGCATTGATTTCACCGCCAACATCTTCAATATCGGTTGCAATTTGAAAAGCAGTGCGGTTTTCGGTTCCTTTAAAAGCCATATGCTCAAGAAGATGAGCAATACCATGCTGTGTAGAGGTTTCATTGCGTGAGCCCACTTTAACCCATATTCCGAGGGCAACACTATCAATTTGTTGCATTGTATGTGTGGCGATAGTCAAGCCATTACTAAGGCGACATATATCTACATCCATGTATTTACAACTCCATTAAATAAGCTAAATACCTCATTGTAAGGGTATTAGAATATTCTTGATTTAAATTAATGCAGCTAACTTTAATAAGATGCACGCGATTTTAAAGAAATATAATCTTTTACTATTTTTTCATCATTAGCAAGACTTATAAAGTGTTCTTCGCGTTTCATTACATCATTGAGATGAGATGGCCATGGGGCATGAAGGCCACAAGCACTTTTAATAGTATCAGGAAATTTAGCTGGATGAGCCGTGGCAAGGACGATCATTGGAATATGCGGTTTTTTGTTTTTACGCGCTACTTGAAGAGCGACGGCTGTATGTGGATCAACAAGATAGCCACTTTCCTTATAGACACTATCAATTGTTTGAGCTGTTGCAGCCATGTTGCTTTTCCCAGCGGAAAATAGGGAACGAATATTTTTGAGTTGCTTTTCATCAAGAGTAAAACGTCCTGATTGTTTCAAGTTGTCCATTGCATTGCGAATCCACATTGGATCACGATTGCCACTTTCAAAGAGCAAACGTTCAAAATTAGAAGAGACCTGAATATCCATAGAAGGTGATGTTGTATGAACTATTGGTTGTGTTTCGTAAATACCACTGGTCAATGTACGTGCAAGGATGTCATTATCATTCGTTGCGATGACCAGTTGAGCAATGGGTAATCCCATACGGGCTGCAACATAACCTGCAAAAATATCACCAAAATTTCCAGTAGGAACAGTAAATGAAACAGTTCTATCAGGAGCTCCTAAGGAAAGCGCAGATGAAAAATAGTAAACAATTTGCGCCATGATACGTGCCCAATTTATAGAATTAACACCTGAAAGCGCTCTTTTTTTACGAAAATTGTGGTCATTAAACATTGCTTTGACAAGAGCTTGGCAATTATCAAAATTTCCTTCAATTGCAATGGCATGAACATTTGAACATTGATTGGTTGTCATTTGCCGTTGTTGAACAGGTGATACACGTCCTTTGGGAAATAAAATAAAAATATCTGAGTGTTCTTTTCCAGCAAAAGCTTGTATCGCAGCCCCTCCTGTATCACCTGATGTTGCAGCAATAATCGTTGCAGATCTATTTTTTTTAGTCAAAACATAATCCATCAGCCGAGAAAGAAACTGCATTGCAACATCTTTAAAAGCTAAAGTAGGACCATGAAAGAGTTCAAGGATAAATTCATCTGCTCCAGTTTGTCGTAACGGACAGATTGCTGGATGGTGAAAGGTTGCATAAGATTCAGCGATCATACTTTCAAAAGCTGTATATTCGATTTCGTTATTCACAAAGGGCCACAAAATAGTTTTAGCAATTGTTGTATAGGA
>NZ_JBHIMK010000001.1:0-13851 GCF_042194085.1 Bartonella sp. MU70NMGDW | reverse complement strand
AAATCCAGTCAAGAATCCAAAACCCAAAGCTCCTACTGTAGAAAAAACTCCTAGCGTAATTGGTTCAAATACTTTCTCAAATTTTCCTTCAATGGCAGTTTCACTTTTTGCTCCATGAGTGAAACTTGGGACATAAAGAGAAGCTATATCGATAGCTTTTTTCTTTCCCTGTTCTATTAGAGAGACAGTTTCCCATTGAATATCATTTTTCAAATGATTGGCATGAACATTTATAACTTGTGAAAGCAAAAAAACAACTGCTATAAAAATATTTAATATGTAAGTTTTCAATACTTTAATCATAATTTATCACCAATACTTTTACTTTTATTTTAAATTGAATTGAATTGAATAGATGCATCGGCAGAATTAGTGCACATTGAGAGAAACAGAAGCATTTAAAGCTTTTTCATTCTTAATGTGATAATTCATTAGTTTTTTGTCATCAACTATGGATAAATACAAAATATATCCATAGTTTATATTTCGTATGAGAAGGTTTTATTCTGATAAAATTTCAATTTTAACGAGATTTAAAATACGATATTATTTTACCTATTATCCATGCTAAAAACATGCCTATCGTACTTGATGCATATCCAAGTGCCATCCCAACACCAAAGGTTCCGAGTGTAAGAGGTTCAACGACCTTTTCAAATTTTCCTTCAAGAGTAGTTTCATTATCCACTCCACGATTTAGAATGGGGCTATAGAGAGAAACGGTATGGACTACATCCTGTCTTTTCTGCTCTATTGCAGAAACAAAAATATTCTCACGATGAGTATTATTTTGCAAATAGTTTGCATGCACATTTACAATCTGTGAAAGAAAAAAGGCAGACATAATGAAAATACTTAACATATGATTTTTTAACAATTTAATCATAATTTACCTCAAATATTTTATAATATTCAATATATATATATGCGTAAATTTATACTTTGGATATTTGGATATAATCTACAACATTTATCTCTTGTATCAAGAGAAGCTTCATTATGTAATTATTTACAACAAATAATAGATTCACAATGAAGCTATTATTCTAGAGTTCTAGACGAGGCTGGATTATTTGAACATTAACACTATGTCCTTTATCCAACTTATTATCGATCCTATAAAGCTCATTGCATATCCAGCAAACAATAGTCCCACTCCTATAGTCATAGGCTCAACGACCTTTTCAATTTTCCCTTGACCTGTTGTTCCATTTTCTGTTTGATAATTTACAGATGGAACATAGAAAGAAGTCGTAGAAACTACATCAGATTTTGCATACTTTACTTGTTCCATTGGGAAAACAGAAAGTTCCTCTTTTGGAGTATCGTTTTTCAAATAGTTTGCATTAACATTTACAGTTTGTGAAATAAAAAAAGTGCTCGCTATAAAAATGCTTAAGATATAATTTTTAAATATTTTGACCATAACTTTACCTCAAATATTTTTAATTTATAGATGTAAGAAAATATACATAATGTTTATATATATCACACTATATACAATTTTTATATTTCAATATGTATTTTTAGTCAATAATAAAAATACATATAAAAATATAAATATAATTTTTTATAAACATTATTGTAAAAAAGTAACAATAATAATTACAAAAATATTTTTTAAAATTTTATGAATTGTTTTGTTATGTGTTATATATAAATAACATGTGGTCATCGTATAATTTTTATAAAATGATATTAATATTATTTTTTAAATACATTTATAGATACTAAAAAATATACAATTATCTCATAGTATAAAGTAGAGCTCGAATTGGATAGAGATAAATGATATTATCTTTGTCTCACCAATGTGAACAGCATATTACTGTGATGTAAAGCAGTGTATAGAAGAATATCAATTCAGACACATTTATGAGTGCTGAAAGATCGGCATTAGATAATATTTTTAACATTTTCTTCTTTCCAAACTGAAAATCCGCTTTTATTTTTAGAAGGGGTGTCTTTCCTAAAGTTGGATTACTTTTGAAAAGATCTGATTTCATTGCTTATTTAAAAAGTCTATGTAAGTGCTTTCGGAAAAATTTGAGCAACTACTGGTATCTCTTTACGTTGTTTAAGGTTATTATATGTTTCATATTTATGTGCTTTTTTAAGAAATCCGTCTCAAGGTACTCAAGCCTATTTTACAATTATAGATATGATGATAAAGCCCCATGATATAAAATTCTTAGGGCATCAGAATCTTTGACGTTTATAAAGAAGAAAGATGGCATCGCCATACACTTTGCTCGCTCCTAATGTTGCTACAACCTTTGCCTCTTGAGATGATTTATTAAGAGGCATTTTTCTTTCTTTATTTAATTCAGCATATCCAGATTTGAAATGAGAGAATCTTACAATATTCGGTTTTTTCATTTAATTTGAACAATGATAAATTATGATTATAAATCAATGTTTTTGCCTGTAAATTACTTGCTATGAAATGTTTTTTATAAAATGCACATCTTCATAAGAATGTATTCTTTTTATCTTTTGTAATCTTAGGGAGGTTGTACCAATTGATGCTGTTTAAATACTGTTTAAGCAGTAAAGTAAATAAGCCTTCAACAAGTTTACGAGATTTGGATTGAGTAAATATAAGCCATTCTAACTCAACAAGGACACTTTTATTGTTTTCAATAAACTCTTGTGTTCCATAGATTCTGGGAATTTTAATATTTTTTTCCATAATCAATACGCACATACCCTACAATTTTACTATAGTGTGTGATTTTTTTGATCAGATGAAAAAGGCTAGCAATTTTCATATCTTATCGAGCAAGGCATCGTAATATTCCTTTTTTGACAAATATAATAATTTATCCGGATGGGCTGCTGAGGTTGGGAGTGGATATCGGAGTTGAGATAGATAAGCAGGGTTTGATTGTTATGAGCTTGCACCGCTGTTTTTTGCTTTTTTAAAGCACGTGCAATGGTTAACTGACTTATGATTGCTCAACGAGGTGCTATATTTTTTCCTTCACATTGAGATACAATTCACCCGTGTTGTGAATTACGCATTTATTGAAGTTATTATAAAAGGAGCAGCGAGAAGAGAAGGACATTTGAATAAAAATGCTTCTTACAAGAGTTTACAAACTGATATATTCAAGAGATTTTTTATAATAGATCTCGCCATACTGCCATTGCTTCTAAGACTTCTCCTAAATGAGCATGTTTTGCGATAACTGTTTCTGCGCCAGCTTCTGCAAGTGCATTAGAGTGACCAAGATAGCTATGGGATCCTCCCGTAAAGCCGATGACACGCATGCCTGCTGCTATGGCTGCGTGTACACCATGAAGTGAATCTTCTATAACGATAGTGTTTTGGGGCTCTGCCTGTAATTGTTGTGCGGCAAAAAGGAAAATATCAGGGGCCGGTTTCGTTCTTTTTGTTCCAACTTCAGGTGCTGAAAATATTTTACCTTCAAAAAGGTCATAGAGATCAACCGTGGTGAGCATCTCTTTTATATCTACGCTTTTTGCATTAGAGCAGATACAGTAGGGATAGCGTGTTTGAATAATTTCTACTGCTTCTCTTACATCATCAATAGCCCGTAATTTAGTTTTTATTTGTGTACGAAAAATATTAGTCATTTGATCTATGAGATGAGCAGAAATAGGTTTTTCTGTTTCCTGTTCAACGTGTTTAAGAATATCGCGAAAGATAAGCCCTGCAAAACGCTCACTCAATTCTTCGGGTGATATTTCATATCCTGTTTGTTTGAGCAATTGTGATCCAATTTTTGCTGCAAGATATTCAGAGTCAACGAGAACTCCGTCACAATCAAAAATAATAAGATCTATCTGAGGCATAAGATATTCCTTTACATGTTATGAGATGGACAACTTTCATGAAAACGATATTGAGAGGATCTTATTTCATAAAAATATGCTTTGAAAATGATTCTTAATTCTTTTACGAAATAAAAGATATGGGAACAGTGCATTGAAAAAAAGAAAAATAAGGTTTCATTCATATGAAAGTTTTTTTACTTAAAAAAACAAAAACAATTATCAATTTTGTAGAACTTTAACGATACGTTTACGCTATTTTGTAAATATGGATTGGTAATGCGGGCCTATAAACTATTTTGGTTGATTATAGGGTAAATTCAGTTAATTTTGTTGGGTTTTTCATGACAGTTATTCAGCTTCAAAAAGATTTTCTTCGTACTCCCTCACAGATGCCATGGCGCAATAAAATTTTTAAAGGAGATTGTGTTTCAGTTCTAGAAAAACTTCCAAAACATTCCGTTGATATGATTTTTGCGGATCCACCCTATAATTTGCAATTGGACGGAGCTTTATACCGTCCAGATCATTCGCTTGTTGATGCGGTTGATGATGCATGGGATCAGTTTGAGAGTTTTGCTGCGTATGATGCTTTTACCCGCGCATGGTTGCTTGCTTGTCGTCGTGTATTAAAACCCAACGGAACACTTTGGGTTATCGGATCTTACCATAATATTTTTCGAGTTGGGACGGCATTACAAGATTTAGGTTTTTGGATGCTTAATGATATTATTTGGCGCAAAAATAATCCGATGCCTAATTTTCGAGGGCGCCGTTTTCAAAATGCTCATGAGACGCTTATTTGGGCTGTGCGAGATCAAAAAGATAAAAAGTATACATTTAATTATGATGCCTTAAAAGCGGCAAATGAAGATCTACAAATGCGTTCGGATTGGCTTTTCCCTCTCTGCACTGGAGCTGAACGTTTAAAGGATGATTCAGGGCGTAAATTACATCCAACACAAAAACCGCAAGCGTTATTAGCGCGTATTATTATGGCTTCTAGTAAACCTGGTGATGTTATTCTCGATCCGTTTTTTGGTTCGGGAACAACAGGTGCTGTTGCCAAGCTTTTAGGGCGTGATTTTGTTGGGATTGAACGCGAGCAAGACTACATTGATGCAGCATGTGAGAGAATTGCATCGGTTAAACCTTTAGCGCAACCAGAACTAGCGATTTTGGATAGAAAAAAAGCAGAACCGCGCGTAGCATTCAACAGTTTGCTTGAAGCAGGTTTACTCTATCCCGGAGAAGTTCTTTATGATCGCAAGAAGCAAGTATCTGCTATTGTAAGAGCTGATGGTACGATTATGCATGGTGGTGAAGCGGGTTCAATTCACGCAATGGGAAGAAAGGCTCAAGATTCGCAGAGTTGTAATGGTTGGACTTTTTGGTATTATGAGGAAAATGGACGGTTGAAGTCCATAGATCATTTAAGAATGATCATACGTTCACAAATGTTAAAAACGGGTGTTTTATGAACTAAGCTGATTGCTTCATTCTGTTGATCACCAATGTACCTGATCTTGATTGAGATGGAGGTGGAGCCGTTTTATGCCTTTCTTAGATGTTTTTTATTGATACACTAATCTCGCTTGTAAGCGGCAAGCGAGTATTTTTATGCTTCTTGTAGAAGAAATTAAAATGAGAAACTTTCACTCTATGTTCTAATTTGAGTTCCAAAACAGTAAAATTTCAATATAATTTTATGAAAATGAAAGACTAGAATTAAAAGGCTCATTCAGAAGTTCAAAATTAAGTGCTTTTTTGAGATAATACGTACATCTGTAAAGTGTGTATGATGTAATTTATTTATAAAGATAATTTAGCGCAACTCATATTGAATTATCCTCGGAATATCGTCAAATTTTTTCATTTCAAACATGTTCCATATTGAATCAATGAAATTTACTTGCTTACATGTCATCAGCGGAGTTGGCGTGTGAATAAAAATTGTTAAAGAAAAAATTAAAAGTACCTTTTATGAACCGTTTCAAGTGCCAAGGGTTGTTTTAGGGGACTGGTAAATATAATGATGGTATGGATTTGCTCCTTCATAAGCGAAAAAAGGATAGATCCTGAAATTTAAATCTAAGCTTTTCTATCCCTCCTTAATTCTTATCTGTAGGAAAAATTGGTTATTTCATTTTTTTAAATTTTTCTTTTACAGATTAAGAAATGGTTGCTAGAGATACAAAAGTCTCTGTTAGAAAACATTTTTACGAATAGGGAAGGTTATTTAAATCTGAAAGAATTGGGAAGTGCTACAGAAATGGCTTTTTTCATAACAGTAGGTAGTGCTTCTTCGGCAAGATGTTGAATGTTACACCACCAACCATTTTCACAATTCATTTCATGAACATCCTCAGTATAGTAAACATCGAGTTTTAGAGAAAAGTGAGTAAAAACATGCGTAATTTGTCCTTTGAATTGCCAATTGGCAGTAAAGGGTGCGTTTTGGAGCCCATTTTCGTTGTTTATGCCAATATTGTTAGGAATTTGGGTCATTCCACCAAGGAGCTTTTGCGTCTGTCGTTTTTCCAAATAAATTTGTCTCTTTTTATTAAGAGCCACAAAAGCAATACCTGTTTTTGAAGGGCGTTCTTTTTTAGGGGCTTTGACTGGAAAAGATTCCGGTTGTTGCGTCTTTGCTGCTTTACATAAACATTGAAGAGGGCAGGTATAACAAGATGGTTTGCGTGGAGTACAAACTGTTGCTCCTAAATCCATCATTGCTTGAGCAAAGTCACCAGGACGATTTAAAGCAGTAATTTTTTGTGTTTTTTCTTTAATTTCAACTTTTGCTTTTTGTAATATTGAAGTGATAGCAAAAAGGCGCGCTACCACACGTTCGACATTACCATCAACCACTGCTACAGGGTGATTAAAAGCAATTGAAGCAATGGCTGCGGCAGTATAATCTCCAATACCGGCTAGAGTTCGCAATTCTTTTACAGATTGTGGAAATTGTCCTGCGTAGTTTTCAACAAGTTGTTGCGCACATTTTTTAAGATTACGTGCGCGTGAATAATAACCAAGTCCAGCCCATGCTTTCATGATGTCATCTTGTGAGGCTTTTGCTAAAGAGGAAAGATCAGGCCATAGTTTCAGAAACTTTTTAAAATAAGGCTTAACTGTTTCAACGGTTGTTTGTTGAAGCATGATTTCAGAAAGCCAAACTTGATAAGGATCAGGACGGATACCTTGTTTTTGCTTTTCGGGGGTAATCCGCCATGGGAGATGTCTGTGATTTTGATCGTACCAAGCAAGGAGGTGCGAAGAAATTTCATACATGATTGTTTTCAAGCATAGGAAGATATAAAATGCAAAAGAAAAAATTATTTATTTTGTTGATATTTCATAAATTGAGGAGGCAATAATTTTTAGATGAAACAAATGATTTTAATTTAGTAAGCGATTGAACAATGATCTAAAAATGAGAAAACAACTTAAAAAACATATCTTTTATTCTCTTTCTGAGACGGTATACAAAATACTTGATCCAGTTTTACGCAAACGGACAGGGCTTAATGTAGCGCTTATAGAACATTGGCCACAAATTGCGGGCTATGATATCAGTGAACATACAATGCCGCTTAAAATTATTTGGAAACGTCGTGCAGATCAAGATGATGTTTTTCAGCCAGCAACACTTGTTGTCGCATGTGAAGGATTTGCTGCGTTAAAATTGATGCATGAAACAGAGGAGTTACTTCATAGAATTAACGGATTTTTTGGCTATATTGCTATTGATCGCATCAAGATTGAGCAAAGGAGTATGTCGGTTTTTATGAATCACTTGCCTCTAAAATCATCTTTGAGTGAACAAGACAAAAAATGCGTGGGAGAAATGCTTGAAGGAATTGAAGATAAAAGCTTGCGCCAATCACTTTATAAACTTGGCTGTTGCATTTTCTTGGAAAAAAATAATAAATAGAAAGATATTTTATATATTTTTCTTTAATATATGAGAAAGCATTGGATTCTTATTCGTTAATAACAACAGAAAAGTATTATTTATGGTAAAATATCGTTCTTTTTTATCTTTCGGGATAATTTTTCTCTTCATAACGATTGTACAAAACAGTGTAACAGTTGCTTTAGCGCGTGATCCAAAACCAGTGGCAACTGTTGATATGGAAGAGCTTCTCCAATCGGATAAAGTAAAGGATCGCTTTGAGGGAGAGGCGGATGCACCGGTCATCATTGTTGAGTATGCTTCGTTGACATGTGCCCATTGTGCGCATTTTTATAATGATATACTTCCTCAAATTCGTAAAAAATATATCAAAACAGGAAAAGTAAAACTGATTTTCCGCGATTATGCTTTTGATCCTCGGGCAACAGCAGGTTTTATGTTGGCACGGTGTGCACCAGAAGATCGCTATTTTCCTTTGATAGAAGTTTTATTTCAAAAACAAAATGAATGGGCTTTCGGAAAAGATGCTCTAACACCATTGAAAAAAATTGGCTTAATGGCTGGTTTTACAGATGAAAGTTTTACTGCATGTTTGAAAAATCAAGCCATTTTAGATGAAGTGAATGCATCCTTTGAGCGTGGTAAAGAGCTTGGTGTTACAGCAACGCCTACTTTCTTTATTAATGGTAGTAAATATGAAGGTGCTATGAAAGTAGAAGACTTTTTTTCGGTGATTGATAGTTTTCTTAAAAAATGAATCTTAATCTTCCAGAAGATGGATAGTGATACTTTTTGTCATTATCGCTTTTGGAAGGATTAATAGTATGCATTTATGAAGCAATATTTTTTGTTAAGCCGATTTTGAATCAAATCATTGCTTTTAAGTGAGCCTAGGTTGAATGATGTTTTGATGCTGATATGGGAGGATTTGTACAGTGAAAAAATGGGTTTATAGTTTTGGAGATGGAAAGGCAGAAGGAAGTGCAAGTGAGCGTAACCTTCTCGGAGGTAAAGGGGCTAATTTGGCAGAAATGAGTAATCTTGGTTTACCCGTACCACCCGGATTTACGCTGACAACAGAAGTTTGTAATTTTTATTATGCCCATGACAAATCATATCCAGAAGAGCTACAGGAATCTGTTAAGAAAGCACTAAAACGCGTTGGTGAACAAACAGGACGTGAATTTGGAAGTGAGCAAAAGCCACTTTTGCTTTCTGTTCGTTCAGGAGCTAGGGCTTCTATGCCAGGGATGATGGATACAGTGCTTAACCTTGGCATGAATGATGAGACTGTAAAAGCCATTGCTTTACAAGCTAATAATGAACGTTTTGCTTATGATAGTTATCGGCGTTTTATCCAAATGTATTCTAACGTTGTTTTGGGATTAGATCATTCGTATTTTGAAGAAATTCTTGATGAAGCAAAAGTACGCAATGGTTACACTATTGATACAGAAATGACAGCAGATGATTGGAAGAACATTATTACTTCTTATAAAGCATATGTTGAAGAAAAATTAGGAAAACCTTTTCCACAAAATCCTGAACAGCAGTTATGGGGAGCAATTGGAGCCGTTTTTTCAAGTTGGATGACAGCACGTGCAGTTACCTATCGCCGTTTACATAATATTCCTGAAAGTTGGGGAACGGCAGTTAATGTGCAAGCTATGGTTTTTGGCAACATGGGTGAAGATTCGGCAACAGGTGTTGCTTTTACACGCAATCCATCAACAGGGAAAAAAGAGCTTTATGGTGAATTTTTAGTTAATGCGCAAGGGGAAGATGTTGTGGCGGGCATTCGAACGCCTCAAAATATTACAGAAAATGCGCGTATTGTTGCTGGCTCAAATAGGCCGTCATTAGAAAAAATTATGCCTGAGGCTTTTTTGAAATTATGTCAGATAGCGCAGAAGCTTGAGCAGCATTATCGGGATATGCAAGATCTCGAATTTACCATTGAAAAAGGTAAATTATGGATGCTTCAGACTCGTTCAGGAAAACGCACGGCTCGTGCGGCTCTCAAGATAGCAATTGAAATGGTTGAGGAGGGGTTAATAAACCGTGAAGAGGCTGTGATGCGTATTGATGCAAAGTCGCTTGACCAACTTTTGCATCCAACACTTGATCCCAAAGCAGAACGTTTTGTTATAGGACGTGGTTTACCTGCTTCTCCTGGAGCCGCAACTGGTGAAATTGTTTTTACTTCAGAAGAGGCAGAAACTGTGTCGGCAGAAGGTCGCAAAGTTATTTTGGTCCGTATAGAAACAAGCCCAGAAGATATTCATGGTATGCATGCTGCGGAAGGAATTTTAACAACGCGTGGCGGTATGACAAGTCACGCTGCTGTTGTTGCGCGGGGGATGGGAAAACCATGTATTTCTGGTGCTGGCAGTGTGCGGATTGATTATAACACAAATACGCTGTTTGCTTCAGGAGAAAGCTTTAAAAAAGGTGATGTTATCACAATTGATGGTGGAAGTGGAGAAATTTTCAAAGGGAAAGTTGCAATGTTGCAGCCTCAGCTTTGCGGAGACTTTGCAAAATTAATGGAATGGGCTGATGGGATGCGACGTATAAGAGTTCGCGCTAATGCTGATACACCATCTGATGCCCGTATGGGGCGCTCTTTTGGGGCTGAGGGTATAGGTCTTTGCCGTACGGAGCATATGTTTTTTTCTGATGAACGTATCGTGGCCATGCGTGAAATGATTTTAAGCCATGATGAAAATGGTCGTCGTAAAGCACTAGATAAGCTTTTGCCAATGCAGCGTTCAGATTTTATTGAATTATTTGAAATTATGTGTGGTTTACCTGTTACTATCCGCTTGCTAGATCCACCATTACATGAATTTTTACCTAAAACGAAAGCAGAAATTCTTGATGTTGCAACAGCTATGGGTGTTTCTGCTGAAGTTCTTGCTGAACGGGCTCAGCAGTTGCACGAATTTAATCCTATGCTTGGATTACGTGGATGCCGTTTAGCTATTACTTATCCTGAAATTGCAGAAATGCAAGCGCGGGCGATTTTTGAAGCAGCAGCAGAAGCTGCCCAAAAATCTGGATCTCCTGTTATGCTTGAAATTATGGTGCCACTTGTTGCGCTTAAATCTGAACTTGATTTTGTAAAAGCGCGTATTGATCAGGTTGCTGAGGAAGTGATGAAAGAAAAGGGAAGCACTATTCAATATATGGTTGGGACGATGATTGAGCTTCCAAGGGCGGCGCTTCGAGCAGATGAAATTGCTGAAACTGCTGAATTTTTTTCATTTGGAACAAACGATTTGACACAAACTACTTTTGGGATTTCCCGTGATGATGCTGCTCCTTTTTTGGCAACCTATTTTCAAAAAGGTCTTTTAGAGCAAGATCCTTTCGTGTCTATTGACCGTGATGGAGTAGGAGAACTTATTACCATTGCTGCACAGCGTGGACGATCAAAGCGTGCAAAAATAAAATTGGGAATTTGCGGTGAACATGGAGGCGATCCTGCCTCTATTGCTTTATGTGAAGAAAATAACCTAGATTATGTTTCGTGTTCTCCTTTTCGAGTACCAATTGCTCGTTTAGCAGCAGCTCAAGCCGCAATAGCAAAAAAGGGTATAATGGGTTAATATTTTTTTGTTGTATAGTTATTACTAAAATAAATTTTTATATATTCTTTTATTTTCTTTAATAAAGGAAATAAAGTGCTTCTAAAATGCACGATAAGTTATGTTACACGAGAAAGTGTTTTTTTGAGAAGTTTATGAGAGAAAATATGAAGCAGGATAGACAAAGATGTATTATTAATACACTTTCTATTGACGAACCTCTTGATAGAGAGAAATGTGTTATTGTGCAGTCAATTTACACGTTTGCTTTTTTATAGGGGAATGAATTCCTCACGCAAAATAGAATGCTCCAAACAAATGCATTTTTTTGCACATCATGCTGTTTGAGATAGACATTTCTCAGTGGATGCCCCATTTCACATTGACATTCGTGGAATGGGGATTGTGTAAAATTTCCCGTAAGTTTATAAAAATCTTCCCAAAGTATATAAACTCTACTATGCACTACCATTTTTACATTTATGAAGGAATATCAAAGTTATACAATATGTTGATTTATAATGATAATTTATCATTTCAACTTCTTTTATAATGAATCAATCAAAACCATGTTTTTTGCATGTTACAGGCGGAATTAGCGTCTGTGAATAAAAATAAAGCAAGGATATGCTTCTTATGAATCATCTCAAGTGTCAAGAGCTGTCACAAATTGAAGGTAGGTATAGTGTTGTAATGGTGCCCGGCTTGCTTCGTCACAAGCATAAAGATGATAGCGCACAAGTGGGGTTGCTATTATTATTCACGGGCCGTTGTTGCGAAATGGGCTTGGGTGCTTTAGAAATGTTTTTTTAAGAAAGCCCGTGAATGGCAATCCACATATATTCCGTTTAGGACATTTTGTTTTACGTGAGGAGGCGTGGGCCCAAAAAGATACGAGCTAAAAAAAGCATGAGGCAATAGGTAATCTCCATTATTTTAAAGACATTGCTTTAGATGTCTTTAAAAGTCGTAAAGCTGAATTAAAAGGAAATGGCAAAGATGAAAAATTGGTTTCTACCCTTAAAATTTCATATTCTTCCCAAATTAGACTGTCTCTCTGTTTCAGAGAGTATACAAACAGAGATACGTAATGCCCTTGCCTCCTATTTGGCATACAAAAGCTATAGCAGTTGAGAAAGTACTAAACTGTCTTAACATTTGCTTCAAACATGCTGCTGCGTTAGGTTTAGATGTTAATTTATAGGCGACACCAAAAGCACACGTTCTCTTAGAAAACAACGTCATAAAACACAAAACTTTCCAGCAATAGATTGGAGAGAATTGCCGATTTTTTATCAGACACTTTGCGAAACAACAACCATAATACAACTAGCTTTACGTCTACTTATCCTTACAGATGTTTGCACAAATTCTTTGCATCATATTTATAAAGATCAAATTGACGATAAGATATGGACAATTAGTGGCTCGATAATATGAAAGGTTTACGTGATACTACAAAAATTTCGTGTCCTTTTATCATCAGAAGCAATAAAAATTCTAGAACGACCGCGTTTGCTATTTTGCAATATTTCTTTTTTCTGCAATCGGTTGTGGTTTTCTTACAGCAAGTTGTATGGCTCAATATGTAATGTGTAAGAAAACCATTCTGATCGATTGAATATAAGAGGGCTTGAGATGAAGGAATGTTTGAGGGCATTAAACAAGCGAAAGATGAATTATCATTATAAATTAAGAGATTATTTTTATAGTATAGATGATTAGCTTCAATTTAATAAACCAATTTCACGCATTTTCATTAAAATTGTGTGATTAATTTTACCTGTTACAGGAAGATCAAACATTTTTTGAAATTGTTTTAAGGCTTCTATCGTCTTTTGATCTTCTATTCCTGTGACAATAACCTCTTCATTCCCAAAAATATGTAAAGCTTTTTGCACTTGTATAATATCTTCGACAGAAGGCTCTGAAATAGCTTCTTTTAAGTGCGTCATATTTTTTGTTTCTATTTCGCTCTGCTTAATTAATATCGCAATTTCATCTGTTGCGGGATTAGATAGAACATTCTTTTGCATTCTCTGAGCAGCTTGTTGTTTCCATAAAGTGATGGCACGGCGTGTTTTAGGTCCTTCCAGTCCATCTAAAGGTCCATCATAAAGTCCTAATTTTGCTAGTTCTTTTTGCTTTTCCAGCATGCTTGCTGATTGAGGAGGTAAAGGTGAATTTGTATGGTGATGACTTGGAGAATGTAGAGAAGTTACACGAGAGAGTTCTTGTGATTTTGCTTCTTTTTCCAATAAAGTAGAGCTCTTTCCTATACTTTGAACGGAGGAAAATTTCATTTGAGTTAAAATATTTTGATGCGTTGTCATTTGCGAAAATAAAGCATTAAATGAAATAAATAAAAAACTAATGCTAAAAAGAAGAGATCCAACAAAAAATAAAGTATTTTTTCGTGTATAGAAATAAAGAGTTTTTGCTATCCAAAAAATAAAATGAAAAATTATAAGAAGAAGTGTTATAACAATACTACTAGAGTATTTACGGTGTTTTACAGTTTTTTTTCGGGTCGTCTTTCGTTTT